>NZ_JBSSAH010000001.1:0-186455 GCF_054058415.1 Thermostichus sp. MS-CIW-38
CAGCCGATAAACACGAATCTGTCGCGCTTGAGCCAGTCATCGACGATGTCGAACCATCCTCGCTCCTGACGCACGCGCCCTACCGCTATGGTCATCTGAACTACTCCTTAAAGACATCTAAATGAATGAGGACATTAATGAAACTACAAAGTTTGCTTCTTCGAAGCAGGAGCGGAGCCTAGGTATAAAGACTCAACCCCTGGGTCTTTTGCCTCAGTTTCCTTGAACGGCTCTTTGGCAAGAACTGCTCAGGAGTTTCCCGTTAAGTCAGGATCCCTAGCGCTCCAAGACCCTACTTAGAACCGTTTCCACAACTCGCGAGGCCCAACGGGCCATTCGAGAGCCACCAAACAAGCTTTACGGCTGTAGGCATTACAATTTAGCCTATGCCGGTAAAGACTTGTAAATTGCTTTCATTATAGAGGCGGATAGCCGGATCTCATCAAGTCTGGGAGAACGACTGTTTTTCGAGGAGTTGGGTTTGGGCCGCTACACCCTTGGAGTGAAGGCCAGGGCTTGGGATCCGATATCCTGAGAAGGCGATGTATCCCATTTGCGAGGAAGCTAATCTATGGCTGGCGAGATCTTCACCATTGCTGGACTCTGCATTGTGCTGACCCTGGTGGGCGTGGCACTTGGATATGGGATCCTAAGGGTGACCCAAGGGGGGGCAGAGTAAAGCTGTCGAGGATTTCTCCCGGGCCCGGTATCGGGCCTTGTTACAGCTCCATGTCAATTCCATGTCAATTGGCCACCTGGATATGAGGTGGGTGGCGGAAAGATGATAAACTCATGAAGATTTGTATCGTTGGCGCTGGGGCGGTGGGAAGTCACTTGGCCATATGCCTGGCTCGGTCGGGCTTCCCTGTCAGTGTTGTGGCGCGTGGAGCTCACCTGCAGGCCATCCGCACCCAAGGTCTAAAGCTGATCCGGCAGGGGGATCCCTCCCAAACCTGGGTGGAGCACTTGACGGCCACCGACGACCCGGCTGCCCTTGGCCCACAGGACTGGCTGATAGTGACGGTCAAGGCCCACAGCTTGCCGCAGCTTGCCCCTCGACTGGGATCCCTGTGTGGCCCCGACACCCCCATTGTGATCGCCCAGAATGGTATCCCCTGGTGGTACTTCTACCGGCATGGCGGCGAGTTTGAGGGGCATTCCCTGACTTCCGTGGATCCAGAAGGGGTTATCACTGCCCATCTGCCGATAGAGCGGGTGATCGGCTGTGTGGTGTATATCGCCGTGCAGTTGGCAGAGCCGGGAGTGGTCTTGCACACAGGGGGTGGGCGCTACATTCTGGGGGAGCCGGATGGATCCCTGTCAGGACGGCTGCAGTCCTTGGCCGCCATCTTTGAACAGGCGCAGCTTTCCACCACCCTCACCTCGCAGATTCGGGCCGAGATCTGGCAGAAACTGTGGGGCAATGCCGCCTTCAATCCCATCAGCGCCCTCACCCGGGCTGCTCAAGATGAAATTGCCCAATACCCACCCACCCGTGCTTTGGTTCGGTCGGTGATGCAGGAAGTTGAGGCTGTGGCCCAAGCTCTAGGGATCCGGCTGCCGGTCTCTTTGGAAGAGCGGCTAGAAGATGCAGCCCGCGTGGGATCCCATCGCACCTCGATGCTGCAGGATGTTGAGCTGGGGCGACGGACGGAGATCGAGGCCATTGTGGGAGCCATCACCGAGTTGGGGCGTTTGGTGGGGGTGCCCACTCCCCATTTGGATACTCTGTATGCTTGCGTCAAGCTGCTGGAGCGCTCTCTTTAGGCTCTTGCAGGGAGCGGTAGGGTCGCTACCGAACGGCAGAGAAACGATTCGTTTGCTGGATCCCAGACTCCCCTTGGGGAAGTGGCTCGAACTCTAGAATGGCTGTAGCCTCGAACTGACGAGGAAGCTGAAGGTGGCTGTCCATTTTTCTCCGACTCAACCCAACTGAAATCACAGCATTTGAATTAGCAAATGATGCTTGAAAACTCCATCGTGCTCATCACCGGAGCCAGTAGCGGCATTGGGGCCGCTTGTGCCACCCTTTTTGCCCGTTCTGGAGCCCGCCTGATTCTGGTGGCCCGCCGTCAGGATCGGCTGCAGGAACTGGCTGGGGAATTGCAGCAGGCTTACGGCACTCCTTCCTACCTGCTGGCTTTGGATGTGCGGGATGGGGCAGCCGTGCAGCAGGCGCTTCAATCTTTGCCCTCGCCGTGGGCCAACATCGACATCTTGGTCAACAATGCAGGTTTAAGTCGTGGCTTAGACAAGCTCCACATGGGGGCCTTGCAAGACTGGGAAGAGATGATCGATACCAACCTCAAGGGTCTGCTCTATGTTACCCGCGCCGTTTTGCCCGGCATGGTGGAGCGAGGTCGAGGCCATGTGGTGAACATCGGCTCCATTGCCGGTCGGCAGACCTACCCAGGTGGCGCTGTGTATTGCGCTTCTAAGGCCGCCGTGCGGGCCATCTCCGAGGGGCTGAAGCTGGATTTACTGGGCACCCCCATTCGCGTCACCGAGATTCAGCCGGGCCTGGTGGAAACCGAGTTCAGCCAAGTGCGCTTCCGTGGGGATCGCGCCCGCGCGGCAGCAGTGTATCAGGGCCTCACCCCCTTGACGGCGATGGATGTGGCTGAAGTGGTGGTGTTTGCGGCAACCCGTCCCCCCCACGTGAACATCAGCGAGATCTTGCTTGTGCCCACCGACCAAGCCAGTACCACCCTCGTACATCGTCGATAAGAGGCCGGCAACCGGGCTTTCGCCTCCACTCTTGCTTCCCTGAGCGACAATGGCAGCAAAGGTGGTGGGAACATGGGACTGGAAGCCGGGATCCTGATCGGGTTGGGAATCGGTTTGCTTTGCACGTTGCTCCTGCTGTGGCAAAGTCGGCGTCGTTTCAGCCGCGAATTGCAACGGTTGGGATCCCTGGTGCATCTGGCCATGCCCCTCCACTCCCTGGAACAGATGCTCAGCTTGCTCAGCCGTTATCTTCGCCAACAAGATCTGGATTGGGCCAACCAAAAACAGCAACTGCAAAACTGGCAATACCTGAGTCAGCGGCTCCCTTGGGGATATCTGCGGGTAGACGAAAACAACGTGGTGCTGGAGTGCAATCCTACCGCCCAGCGCCTGCTGCGCATCAGCCAATGGCAGCCGGGCATCAAGCTCTTGCTGGAATGGGTGCGCTCCTATGAGTTGGATCAGCTCATCGAGGCTACCCGCCGACAGGAGACCGCTGCTCCTGTCCAAAGTCGCGAATGGATTTTCTACCCTTCCGGTGGGGATGGCAAACCGATTCCGCTGCGGGCTTGGGGGTTGCTCCTGCCGCAAGCGCACGTGGCCATTTTTTTAGAAGACCGGCTGGAAGCAAAAATGCTGGCCCAACAGCGGGATCGCTGGGCTTCGGATGTGGCTCACGAGCTGAAAACCCCCCTCACCTCCATTCGCTTGCTGGCCGAAACTTTACAAAGCCGGGTCGATGCCGCTCAAGCAGTCTGGGTGGAACGATTGCTAAATGAAACTCTGCGCCTGAGCCATTTGGTTCAAGACTTGCTCGAACTCAGCGCCCTCAATTTGGGAGCCGCATCCCGCTCTCAGTGGCGCTGGGTGGATCTGGCAAGTCTGGTGCAGGAAGCCTGGCAAAGTGTAGAGCCGTTGGCCAAGCCTCGACACCAGGAACTGCACCTGAGCGGATTGTCCCAGATTTACCTCTGGGGAGATGAGCAACGCCTATACCGCCTCATCCTCAATCTCTTGGACAACGCCGTCAAGTATGGCAAGCCCGACTCTCCTATCCATGTGGTGCTTTCGGAGCAGGGATCCCAGGTGCAGTTAGAGGTGTACGACCACGGCCCCGGCCTGCCAGAAGATCAATTTGAGTTGGTCTTTCAGCCCTTTTACCGCACCGACACTGCGCGGGCCCGCAGCAAAGGCGGAACCGGCCTAGGGCTGGCAATTGTGCGACAAATTGTCGAAGTTCACGGGGGCACCATCCAACTGCGCAATCACCCGCAAACCGGTGGGCTGTGGGTTCAGGTGGAACTGCCCCGGAAGCACCTGGATCCCTTGTGAAACCCGCCCGAAGACGCTCGCGTCAGTGGCCCGCAGCCAGAATCTGGACGAGAATCGCCTAAGATTTCCTTTCTTCAGGGCTGTCCATCTCAGGGGTGATCCCCTAGAATTGGGGTAGGTAATCTTTACAGTTCATCTTAAGCAGGCATTCGGAATGGGTACTGACTATCATTCCGCAGACTTGTTGTCCGAACGGGAGCTGCAGGTCATTGAGTTGATTGCAGCAGGACTGACCAATCAGGACATCGCGGAACGCCTAGAGATCAGCAAGCGCACCGTTGACAATCACATCAGCAATATTTTGAGCAAGACCCGAACGGCAAATCGGGTGGCCTTAGTACGCTGGGCCTTGCAATGGGGAAAGATTTGCCTGGATCAGGTAAACTGCTGCACTTTGGTCGATGACAAAATTGCTTAGTCCTATCCTGTTTTGCCGGTCAAGTGTCCAGCAAAGAGTGTTGAGCGGGGGGGTTTTGGTGACTGTATTGCCCAGAAGTTATAGTCATTTCAATGAGGAATGAAACTGTTCCGTTGCAGTGCTTCCTAGCTCTTCTCTCTCTTAGGGAGAGGGATTGGGGGGCTCGCGGAAGTGATGCGGAGCATTTGGGCGACACCGCGGAGTAGTTAGGAAGCGTCTTAATCTAACTTGAAGTGACTATACTTGAGTTGTTTTGAGCTACGTTGATTGGGTTGTCATACGTGAGCGTCCCCAAGCTGAAACGCTACGCTGTTCGCTACGATTCTATGCCCCTGATGGTTTATCGGGAATTGGCTGCCCATTTGGCTTGTGTTTCAGGGGTAGAAACGGAGCTAGAGTGGAAAAAAAACTCCACCTTTCGCTACCAAGACAGCCAAATAGAGGCATTGCATATTCATCAAGAACCCGATGCCGACATAGAACAAATTAAGCGTATTCTTGACCACTATGGAGCGTGGCAGTATAGCCCCTTAGAAGACTAGCTCTCTCTGCAACCCAAAAGGGATCCCTAGGGATAGGGATCCCCGGACGATTCCTCTGCAAGGTCTGGGAAAAACCAGTTCAGCGAGCAGCTTGGCCTTGGGCAGGCAGGTGCAGCTTACGAGCCAGGCCCAATCTCGCCAACAGCCAAATGGCCCAGTAGGTCATGTCGATCTCCCACCAACGCAAACCGGCCTTAACGCACTTCGGGTCGGCATGATGGTTGTTGTGCCAGCCTTCACCATAGGTTAGAATGGCCGCCCACCAAAGGTTACGGGCATTGTCGTTGCTCTCGAAAGTCCGGTAACCCCAGAAGTGGCTGGCCGAGTTGATCAACCAGGTACAATGCAGCAGCAGCACTGTCCGCACGAAGATACCGTACACGACGAATGACCAGCCCCCCAGCAGGTAGAGTATTGCAGCCAACGGCAGTTGCAAAAGCAGAGCATACCTATCCAGCCAGCGGTAGAAGGGATCCCGAGCCAAGTCGGGCGCAAAGGCAAAATACTTCTCAGGGTTAAAAAATTCTTCGCGGTGGTAGATCAGCCAGAGTATGTGGCTCCACCAAAAGCCCTTACGAGCAGAATAGGGATCCTTCTCCTCGTCTTCGGTGAAGGCGTGGTGCTGACGATGGCCGCCCACCCAAAAGATCGGCCCCCCTTGAACGGCCAGGGCACCGAGAGTCGTGAAGACATATTCCAGCCACTTGGGCACTTGGAAGCTGCGATGGCTGAGCAAGCGGTGGTACCCCAGGCAGATGCCCAAGCTACCGAAACACCAGTGGAGAAACAGGGCTACCCCCAGAGCAGGCCAGGAGAAGAAGAAAATGCCTCCCACCAGGGCCACCACGTGAAAGATGGCAAAGAAGAGCACATGTTCCCAAGCAAACCGAAAGGATTCTTGGGGCTCGGGCCGATTGAGCGGAGCGGGATGATTCAGCGATTGGCGAGAAAAAGAAGTGGTCATGAACCCACAAAACCTCAGAAGAAGAAGTAGACTAGACTGACTAGGAAAGAGCCAAAACACAAAGCCCAAGTTAAGGCCGCCGGATAACAGCGGCCCAACGTGAAAACGGAGTCAAACCCCTGAAGACACCGCCATAGCCAGCGGTGACTTGCTATGTGCTCCGCTGTGATGAACTTGGCTACACAGGAAGAAGAGGAGCAGAGGCAACGCTGCCGACATCCTCTCGCTTGACATTAAGCCTAGCGGTATTCCACCGTAAATGCAAGCGTCACTTGCAGCCCGCCGCAATTCTTCAGGTTTTCTCCTCACTATGGCACGTCCTTCTTCTCGGCAAAGGCTGCTGAATGCGGCTCGGGAGCTGTTCGTTCGTCAGGGCATCACCCAAACCACCACCCGTCAAATTGCGGATTTGGCCGGAGTGAATGAGGTCACCCTGTTTCGGCACTTCGGCACCAAGCAGGGGCTACTCCTGGCCGTATTTGGCGAGTTGGGGGTTTTTTCCGGCATTGCCGATCTGCCTCTGAAGGCGGATCCCGCCCCCTCTCAAGGTTCTGGGTTGCAAGCCATTCTCCTGCGCTATGTCCACACCTGTTTTCGGGCTTTGGCCGATAATCCTGAACTGGTGCGCTCCCTGGTCGGGGAGGCTGGCCTTTATTCTGAGGAGCATCGTCGCGCCTTGCGGCTGGGTTTTTCTCAGGCCCAAGAACAACTGACAGAGTATTTGCGGCGATTTCCCAACTCTGAGTTGCAATCTGTCGAGCCGGATCGCCTTAATGCAGCCGTTGGGGTTTTGCATGTGATGATTTTGGGAGCAGCCATGCTGGCAGTAACCGCCGAGTTGCCCACCGTTCACGCCGACGGGGCGGAGCCCTCTGTCGAGGAGCAGAATGAGGAGAAACCGGCAGATAAACAATCAGAAGAAAGCGCTGAACCCGACAGGATACCCTCCCTCCTGCAAGCCTGCGTGGAGCTGTGGATGGCAGGCGTGACCAGAATGACAGAACCTACGCCGTAGCGCAGCCACCCACAATTGGACAAGGCTCTCCAAGTGCCCTAGGTGGGCATGCGATACAGCTTCTCCCAACGACACACTGACTACGGCCAATAAATAGCCCCAGACCACAGGGATCCCGGCAACCTGCAGAACTCCCGTGAGCTCGGAACAAACTCTCTCTGTGTGCAAATAGATGTGCAAACAGGTAGATGTGCAAGTAGAAAAGAGAGGAGGTTGTAAGCCGGGTTCTGTAGTGCAGAGTTGCACTGGCGATCATCTATCTGGGAGTGATGTTACCATCACCCTCTAGCGGCTCACCACCATCGAGAGCACCCTTCCCCACTTTGGGTACCGTGACCTCGATGCAACCGACAGGGGCGAAGAACAGCCATAGTCCTGCGGCTGCGGCCTTGCTTTCCACCGGGGTTTACCGAGCCAACGCCTCACGACGTTGCTGGTGGGCTCTTACCCCACCTTTGCACCCTTACCTGTGCTGGGATCCCAGCCATCGGCGGTATGTTTCTGTGGCACTATCCTCGCGGTTACCCGCACTGGGCTTTCCCCAGCGGTGTGTTCTTCTGAAAGCCCGGACTTTCCTCATCCCGCTGTCTGGTGGCGACAGCAAGGACGCGATCGCCTGCCCCTCCTCTCTCTTCAGCTCGATCCTACTGCATCTCCCAAACCTAGAAAATCCCGGAAATCGGTACAAACTCCACTTGATCGGGAATGTTGGGGGCCAGGTGTAAGATTTGCCGGTTCAAATCCATCACCACAGCCGCCACGCTTTCGGTGCGATCCCAGGCGGGCAGATGGGGATCCGGATAGCGGCAGATGCAGTGGGGGGCATTCGTCCGGTCTTGTAGGATTTTTTGAAGAGTGACCGCCTCTAGGGTTCCGGTTTGAGCGCTCTGGCGAAGCAAATGATAGGCCCGTTCTAGCCTTGTGGAGGATCCTGTGTGGGGGGGGCAGCCATCTTCTCGCAAGGCCGGATCCAGGAAATGATTGGTGTGGGCGAGGATCCCTCCTTGAGGGAGATGCAGGCCAATTCCTCGTGGACTGATTTCAAAGCTGATTGCACTAGCGGGCTGTAGGCCTACCGCCTGTCCTGCGGTACCCGCAACGCTGACACAAGAGGACGCGGTGTAAGGATAGGATCCCACCCTCTCCACAGCTTGCTGCCACTCCTCACACTCCAACAACAAGCGCAATAGCAAATGCACCGGCATTCCCTCGGTTTGCCCATCTAGGGTAGAGCGCAAGAGGTTGAGGGCCACGGCCAACCCTGCTCGGTTGAGGCCGATTTTGGCCAGGATCCCAGCTTCGGTCAGGGTGAGGTAGGCAGGGTGGGTATCGGAGTGAACGCGCAACAGCACACAGGCCCTGCGCTGCTCCCCAAGCCAATCCCAGGTTTGGGCCAGATAGGTGTGGTGGGTGGAGGTAACCTGGGGCAAGGCCGCTAGGGTAGTACATTCTCCCCCATCTGACTTGGCTGGGTTTGGATCGATGAGTTTCTCCATTGCCTTGCATTCATGAGCAGGATCCGCTGGGTGCTGGGGTACTCCGTTTTGGAGATTGTGTTCCAGAGCAGCGGCGCAGTCGGGATGGGATCCACCGACAACCGATCTGGATAAAATCTCGGTGCGCAAATTGAGGGCCAGAATCTCGGCAAAACGGAAGCCACTCCCCGCGGCAATGCCTTGGATTTCTTCCAGCAGGTGGGGCACGTGGCGCTCTAGCCAGGGCAGGGATCCCTCGGCTTGAGTCTGGGCCTGCTGCCAGGTGAGACCACAGCGGTAGGCAAACTGGCGGGCGTAGCTGGCAATGCTGTGGCGAATGAGGGGAGCTGCCTGGGATCCATACTGTTGGCCTCGTTGCTGCCGATCCCCGTGCAAATGAAGAATGGGGAACATGGCGCCTATTCGCCCTCTCAACTCCCTTCAACAGGTTTAACTTCAACAGGTTTAATAGGTGGGCAGGGAGGGATCCACCTCACAGGCCCAAGCGTGAATGCCGCCGCTGATGTTATAAACCTGGGTGAACCCGTTGGCCTGTAGCCACTGGCTCATCTGAGCAGAGCGGAGGCCATGATGGCAGAGCACAAAAGTTGGCTGATCTGGATCCAGCTCTGTGAGGATCCGTTCCCTCCATTCCTCGTACTGGCTCAAGGGGTAGTTGCGAAAGCCTAAAGCATTCAAATTCACCAGCTCCAGCTCTGCCGGTTCCCGCACATCGATCAATTGCAGAGGGCCGGCCTCGGGATCCTGTAGGTATTGGGCCATCTGTTGTGGTGTAATGGAGCGGATGGAGAAGGACATCGCCAACTCTGGTCTACAGGGATCCCTTTTCAAGATACACCGGCTCAGCAGCTGCCCTGAGACTGCCCGCAAAGGTTAAGATGTCACCCTGATTTGGGCTTAGCCTGGGTATGGCTGTGCAACGCTTTTTGATCGACACGGATACGGCGGGAGATGATGTTACCTCGCTGCTCTTTGGGCTGCTCTGGCCCAACAGCATCCTACAGGGCTGCCCGCCGGGGTGAGTTTCATTCGAGATCCCTTTGCGGAAGTGCCCAAACCCGCCGATTATGCCAGCATCTGCAGCGGAGATACCCGTCCGCTGTTCTTTATCGGTGTGGATGCTAACCAAAACTACCTGGGGGATACCGATAACAACCCTGCCACCCTCAACCACGGTCTCACCTCGATGCTGAAGCGGGTGGATATGGCCACCTATGAAGTGATTCGCAGCGTGGTGGAAGGCAACTTTAAGGCAACTTTAAGGCAACTTTGTCGGCGGCATTCAAACCTTTGGCCTGGAGAACGAGGGTGTGGGCTATGCTCTGGATGAGTACAACCAAGCCTTGCTCCCGGCAGATTTGGTGGCTGCTGTGGAAGCGGTGCAGCAAGACATCCTCGCCGGAACCCTCGAAGTACCTGAAGAGCGCTAGATTTTTGAGATTTTTGTTGCCGATTGATTGCGGATCCCTGGCGAAGCCTTGACTAAACAGAGGATCCATCAGAGGATGCTTTTGCTGAGGGCATTGGATCGCAACTTGGCCATCTGCACTTTGACCTCGTGGCAGTTGTTTGTTGCTCTTGTTTGTTGCTGTAACAACCTTAACCGCTAAGCGCTTGTAAGGGGCTTTCCACCTATGCTTGGCCAAGTATCCAAATCTGGTTGGGGGATCTGTTCAGCCTTGCTGCCTCTGTTGGCGGGGGTTGCCCTCGGCTGTGGGGGTGGCGGCGGCAGTTCTCCACCTCTTCCTCCGCCAGGTGGCGGGCCCATCATCCTGAGAGTGGATCCGGCCAGTGGCCCCTTTACCAAACTGGCAGACGCAGTTGCAGAGGCGCAGCGACTTCAGACTGCCACAGCCGGCCTGGAGGTGCTGATCGAGATTTTGGGGACGGGCAGGGAAACTTTGCAAAGCAACCTGGCCCTGGATGGCGGCGATGGCACCAACGGCGGTCGCATTCGCATCACCAGCTCCACCGCCTATGAGATCCTGACCGGGCTCTTTGACGTGATTGTAGCCAGCCAAACCAGCCTGCAGGGGGTAGATGTGGTGCTGGGGGGTGGACGGGTGCAGGTGAACAACGGCACTTTTCAGCCGCGCAAGGTCACCCTCAACGACCCTCGCTCCAACATCTTGGTCAACGGCAATGCTGCGGTTCTAGAGGGAGCCTTGAACCAATTGGCCGAGATTTTGTGCCAGCAATTTTTGGATCCCTGTGTGCAGATCTCTGGGAATGGCCGGGTCAGCCGTGTCTCGCCGATTGTCAGTAAAACGGGTGGGGTGGGCATAGGCACTGTGCCGGGCAGCAATCCCATCCTTGAAAACAACACAATTCTCCTGCAGGCTTTGGGGGCTTTGGCCGTTCGCTATGGTGACAACTCCGGCGGGATCTTCCGCAACAACCAAATCGAAGGGGATCCACCCACGGCTGGAGCCGGCTTGGTACTGCAGGCGCGGCAAGCAGGTACGAGTGGCACTACCGGGATTCAGCTGGATGGGGCAGGCTCAATTCCATCCATTCAATCCAACCGGATCGGCGTGGGCAGGATAGCCGGCAGTGTCGGCATTCGTATTTTGCAGGGAACCCAGGCCCGCACCATTTCCGGGAATACGTTCCTAGCTCGGGGCGAGGGCGTAGGAGTGGCAATTCAGGCGGCCCCCGGCACCCCAGATGCGGTAGTCGCAGCCTACCTGGCTGGCAATACTTTCCAAGGAAACTTTGCTCAGAGGGTCACTGGGGAACCTGCGCCCACGCCAACTCCTACCCTGAGGCCACCACCAACTCCTGCACCGACACCCTCTCCCACCCCCACACCTCCAGTATTGGGCACCGGCCCCATTCAAGTTACCTTGAGTTGGAACACCATCGATGACCTTGACCTGTATGTTACGGATCCCACGCAGCAGACCGTGTTTTTTAACAACCGAATTGTCCCTTCTGGAGGACGGCTGGATGTGGATGCCAATGCCGACTGTGTTGCCGTAACCCAAAATGCTGTGGAGAATGTCTTTTGGGCTTCCACCCCGCCCTCAGGGCCATACTTCATCGAGGTGAGATTGTTCCGGCGCTGCTCCCAATCAACTGCTCCCATTCCCTTTACCGTAACGGTTCGCAAGAGCGGAAACGTCGCGCAGACTTTTAGCGGCTTGGCCACATCCCCTGGCTTGGCGGGTAGGTTTACGTTTTCCTTCCCCTGAAGTTAGCCAAGGCTGGCAGCCATCTGCCCTGCCCACGTATGGCCATTTTGGTTCAGACTAGGACACCACACCTATACTCATACTCAGATCTTTGATTGCAGATCGCAGGGTTCAGAAGACCTTATTTCTGCGCCCCAGGCATCTCCTTCCCACTAAGGACAGCTCCAACTTCGCGGCCTCGACGCTTTTTCTGGCCATCACCTTGCGGCAGCGGGCGATGCTGGAAGGCAGTCCCACAAGTTCAAACAGTCACATCCCCTGGGAAAGGGGCTAGGGGTGGCGGACAGCGGCGCGGAGCGCTTTGCGTCAGCATGAGTGCGGGAGTATGTCACGCTATTCCGCAGCAGCCTTGGCTGCTTTCGCTTCGGCTTCCTTAGCAGCTTTGGCCGCTCTCATTTCCGCCAGAATCTCCTCCGGTCGTTTGCCAGCCCGCTGGGATCCAGCAGGCAAGTCGTGGGGATCGATCACCCCTTTGGGCAGATAGGCAAATTCTCGCAAGGGGGTCACCATCGGGTCTTCGGTAACCTTAGAGGGCAAACGGCCCATCGCCACCTGATGGTAGTTGAGGTCGTGGCGGTCGTAGGCGGCCAGCTCATAATCCTCAGTTACCGAGAGGCAGTTGGTGGGGCAAAACTCCACACAATTGGCACAGAAAATGCACACCCCAAAATCAATGCTGTAGCTGTAAAGCTCTTTTTTCTTCAGCTCTGGGTTGTAGGCCCAATCCACCACTGGCAGGTCAATTGGGCAAACTCGAACACAGATCTCGCAGGCAATGCACTTGTCGAACTCGAAGTGGATGCGTCCCCGAAAGCGCTCAGAGGGGATCAGCTTTTCGAAGGGGTATTGCACGGTTACCGGGCGCCGGCCCATGTGGTCGAAGACAACCCCCATCCCTTGGCCGATGTACTTGGCGGCTCGGAAGGCATCGCCCACATATTCTTTGACACGCTTTAGAAAAGTCATGGTCTATGTTCTCCCTCTCTGGCCTCTTTACTTCTCATTCAACCCCCAAAAAAGGTGGGGAAGGCGAGCTTTAGGGCTGCCGTCAGCAGCAAGTTAACAAAGGATACGGGCAGCAAAAACTTCCACCCCAAGTCCAGCAGTTGGTCAATGCGCACCCGCGGCAAGGTCCAGCGCAGCAGGATGGCCAAGAAGATGAAGATAAAAGCTTTGACCATCGTCATGACAATGCCTAAGGCCGCCGCGCCGATCTGCAAGAAGGGGTTATCCAAGGGGATCCCGGCCAAGGCGGCAATCGTTTCCACCGGCACCACAAACGACCAACCCCCCAAGTACAGCACTGCCGCAATCAGAGAAGCCAGCAGCAAGTTGGCGTAGGATCCCAGATAAAAGAGGGCAAACTTCATGCCGGAGTACTCCGTTTGGTAACCGGCTACCAGCTCTTCTTCTGCTTCCGGCAAGTCGAACGGGATCCGCTCCGTTTCCGCCAGAGCCGAGATCAGGAAAATGACAAAGCCAATGGGCTGCCGCCAGACGTTCCAGCTCAGAATGCCCAGGCCACTCTGCTGTTCGACGATCCCCACCGTGTCCAGACCGTTGCTCATCAACACCACGGCCAACACTGACAGGGCCAGCGGCAGTTCGTAGCTGATCGATTGAGCTGCCGCGCGTAGCCCACCCAGCAAGGAGTACTTGTTATTGGAACCGTAGCCCGACATCAACAAACCGATGGGTTGCACGCTGGAGGTGGCGATCAGGAAGAACACGCCAATGGCAATGTTGGAGATCAATAGGTTCTGGCCAAAGGGAACCACCAGGTAGCACAAAAAGACGGGCAGGAAAACCAATATCGGCCCCAGCGTAAACAAGACTGGGTCGGCCAAGATGGGCAGAACATCTTCTTTGGTCAGCAGCTTGATGCCATCGGCAATCGGGATCAGCACCCCCTGAGGGCCGGCCATGTTGGGGCCAATCCGCTGTTGGGCTGCTGCCGAGATCTTGCGCTCCAGCCAAGTCATGACCATCACCCCCAAGGTGGCGGCGATGATCAGCAGCAACATGGGCAGGGGCATCCAGAGGGCATGGGCTGCACCTGCTCCCAAGCCTAGGTTCTGTAGGGCAGTCTCGAAGCCAAGTTGTAGGTCGATACCAGCGTTTGTCATGGGGGTGAGTAGCTCCCTAGAGATGGCGGGTTGGGTAGGGTTTGGGATCCCTGTAGCTAAGTTTTCCCGTTGGGATCCGATTGGGGGGGACGGTTGCGGCGGCGTAGCTCCTGCTGGATGATGGCCTGAAGGCGAGCATCAGATAGCTCTTCCGCGCGGCGGCGCCTTTCCTCTTGGTACTTAGCCCATTGCTTGGGGCCAATAATCGCAGCAATGACAGACACAATCAACAGCGGCAGAACCAAGATCGCCCAGGCCATTGCCTTTGTCCTCGCTTTCCGTAAGTATCTTAGCGATCCACCTCGCCCATGATGATGTCAATGCTGCCGAGGATGGCGATCATGTCGGCTACCTTCATGCCGCGAATCAACTGAGGCAGTACCTGCAAATTGACAAAGCCGGGGGGACGGATCTTCCAGCGCCACGGGCAGACGTTGTCGTCACCAACAATGTAAATGCCCAGCTCCCCCTTAGCGCTCTCCACCCGCACGTAGGCTTCCCCCTTGGGGATCTTGAAGTTGGCCGAAGGCTTTTTGCTGATGAACTGGTAGTCGCCTTTGTTCCACTCCGACTTCGGCCCCTCCAGCATGCGCTTGGCTTCTAGGTTTTCAAAGGGGCCGCCCGGCAGAGCCTTCACCGCTTGCTGCACGATCTTGCAGGACTCGCGCATCTCTTTCATGCGCACCCGATAGCGGGCTAGGCAATCCCCTTCGGGATAAACGGCCACCTCCCAGTCGAAGTCGTCGTAGCATTCGTAGTGATCCACTTTGCGCAGATCCCAGTTGACGCCGCAGGCCCGCAACATGGGACCCGACAGACCCCAGTTGATGGCGTCTTGCTTGGAGATGGCTCCCACCCCTTCCAGCCGTCGGCGGAAAATCGGGTTGTCGGTAACCAGCCGTTCGTACTCATCCACTTTGGGCAGGAAATACTCACAAAAGTCTAGGCATTTTTCCGTCCAGCCGTAGGGCAAATCCACTGCTACGCCGCCTACCCGGAAATAGTTGTTGTTGATCAGGCGCATGCCGGTGACGGCTTCAAACAAGTCTAGGATCCACTCCCGCTCCCGCATGGCGTAGAGGAAGGGGGTTTGGGCGCCCAAATCCGCCAAGAAGGGACCAAACCAAAGCAGGTGGTTGGTGATGCGGGTCAGCTCCAGCATGATCACCCGTAGGTAGCTGGCCCGTCTGGGCACGCTGATCCCGGCCAGTTTCTCAACGGCATTGACGGTGATGGCCTCGTTGAACATGCCGGCCCCGTAGTCCCAACGGGAGACGTAGGGCAGGTATTGCACCACCGTGCGGTTTTCGGCGATTTTCTCCATGCCGCGGTGCAAGTAGCCGATCACCGGTTCGCAATCGACGATGTTTTCGCCATCTAGGGTGACCAGCAAACGCAAAACCCCATGCATAGAGGGATGGTGCGGCCCAAAGTTGAGCAACATCCGGTCGGTACGGGTCTCGATCATGGGCATGGGCATAGCCGCCGCCTCCGCAACTGAAGAATGTTTATAGTCTGCAACATTTGCAGTATAGCGGTTTTCTTCTGCCTTCTCGGGATCCCATGCCATCAGGGATCCCAATCCTCGATATTGAAAGTCTCCAGGGGAACTCAACTAGAGTGAGAGAAAAAGGAGGGAGACCGATGGCTATATCCCGTTCACCCGCGAATGGCCCATCCCGGAGAGAGCAGCAACATCCGCAGTATGCCACCGACCGGGCTGTGCTCGATGAGCTGATGGTGCAGGCTCAGGAGAGGCCCCTCTCGGATTGGGTACTGGCGGAAGTTGCCCGTTTGCGCATCCGTTACCACGGCTTCCCCGGCGCCTGGGATCTGCAGCGGGATTTGGATCAAATCCTGGAACAGTGGGGCCTGAGCGAAGAAGAGCTGTTCGCCCGGACTCGCCAGATCCATGCCCGCGGCCAGGTGTACGACCGCAGCTTTAGCACGCGAGACGACTGGGCCTAGTGGAGGGTTTGGGTCGGGATCCCTTACCCCCCTGAGAGAGGGGAGTTTGCCGGTTGTTCATGAGACGTGAAGCTGCTCGGCAAAGATGGGATCCAAAGGCACATCCAGGGCGGCAATCACCTTGGTCCAGAAGTTCATGAAGCCAATCCAAGCCGATAGCTCCACCAGATCTTCATCTGACCAAATGGCTTTTAGCTGGGCAAAGAAGCTGTCGGTCACCACCATGCTGGGCACGGTCATCCGCTCAGCGTACTCGATGGCCAGCTTTTCCGCCTCGGTGTAGAGGGTGCTGGTGCGGGCCTGGGCCACCGCCGCAATTTTGGCAGGGGAGGCGCCGTACTTTTGCGCCTGCAGGGTGTGGTAGGGAAGGCAGTAGTGGCGGCAGCCGTTGATTTGGGCAATGCGGATGCTGACCAGCTCCTTCAGCTCTTCAGGCAAGTTGGGGTTTTGGGTGTGCAGCGCCCCGTAGAGGTTCATCACGGCTCGCATCAGTTGGGGCTTGTGGGCCATCACCTGCAGGGGGTTGAGGGCGGTGCCGTAGGTTTTCTCCAAGCTTTCGTAAACCTTTTGCAGTTGCTTATCGGCTTTCTCTGGGGTAACAGGAGGGATCCGCATGGACAGTCTGTAAAATTGCAGCATTCTCGACTTTAGCGCGTCTGGGGGATCCGCCCAAGCCTGAGGGGCGCTTCACGGTCTGGGGGAGGGATCCCTTCTCCCGTTGAGAAGGGGGCCTTGGTCTTTTGGTTTCGTTCCAGACACTCCTGCAGGGCTTGCAACCTGTCAAGGATTGCCCAAGGATTGCTCAACGGCTTCCACCTGCTGCTGGGTGGCGGTAGCCCCTTGGTTGAGGGTTTGCTGGATCTGTTCCCGAGATTGGTAAATCTGCAGCGGCCCACCTTGAGGGATCCCTTGCTGGGCAGCTTCTGGGCTGGCTTGCTCTGGTCTCGGCTCCGAACTCAGCGGGTTGCGATAGAGGCGGTTAACCAGCAAAAATCCCACCAGCACCACAGCAGTTGCCACCAAAAGCCGAACCATACTCGGATCCCTTGCAAGCTTCTGATTCTAGAATGCCCTCAAAGAGCATTAGGTGGTCAGATGTCGGGCAAAGTTGCGCAAACTTCCCAGCCGGTACGGGTTGGCATTGGCGGCCCGGTGGGATCTGGAAAAACCGCTTTGGTGGAAAAGCTCTGCTTGGCGCTGCGGGACCACCTGTCTTTGGCGGTGGTGACCAACGATATTTACACCCGCGAGGATGCCGAGTTTTTGGTGCGGGCCAAGGCCCTGGAGGCAGAGCGGATCATTGGCGTAGAGACCGGCGGCTGCCCCCACACCGCCATTCGGGAAGATGCCTCCCTCAACCTAGACGCCATTCAGGAGCTGGAGCACCGCTTTTGCCCCCTGGATCTCATCTTGGTGGAATCGGGGGGGGACAACTTGGCAGCTACCTTCAGCCCGGAGCTGGTGGACGCCTGCATTTACGTCATCGACGTGGCCGAAGGGGACAAGATCCCGCGCAAAGGCGGGCCGGGGATCACCCGCTCCGACCTGCTGGTGATCAACAAGATCGATCTGGCTCCCTATGTGGGAGCAGACTTGGGGGTGATGGAACGGGATGCCCGTCGCATGCGGGGAGATAGGCCCTTTGTCTTTACCAACCTGCGCACGGGTGAGGGGCTGGAGCAGGTTCTCAGTTGGCTGGAGCGGGAGGTGCTGTTTCGGCCCATCAAGGCCGACCCCCCCTCGGTGAGCCGCCTGTGAACTTCGGTAAGGCCATCTTGAAGGCAACCCGCCGAGGCGAACATACCCGTATTTGGGAGTATTCTCAGGCTCCCCTGCAATGGCTGGGATCCCCTGGGGAGCCACCTGTGTACTACCTGCGCAACCCCAACGGCGGCCTGCTGGGTGGGGATCGCCACCGGATCGAGATCGGGCTGGGGCCAGGCTCGGCGCTGGAAATTCGCACCCAAGGGGCAACGCGGCTGCATCCCGGCTTGATTCGGCAACAGGTCAAGGTCAAGCTGGCCCCCACCAGCCAGTTGATCTGGATCCCTCACCCGACCATTCCGGGGGCAGGGGCAGACTTTCGCCAGCAGGTGCAAATTGAGCTGGATCCCACAGCCCGCCTGGCCTATGCCGAGATCTGGACTGCCGGACGACTGGCCATGGACGAGCGCTGGCAGTTTGAACATCTTGCCAACTGCTTGCAAGTTTGGGTCACTGCTGGGATCCCATCCTCCCCAGAGGGGAGAAAACTCTGGCTGCAGGAACACATGGATCTGCACTTTCCCCATCGGCAGGTCTCCGCCGCGTCGGTGCTGGGATTCCACCTCTGTTGGGGATCCTTGTATTTGCTGGGGGATTGGCCGGAGCCCCCTTGGCCGACCGTTTGCGTCAGCGGGACAGAGCCCCTACACTGGCTGGTCAAGTCTCCGGATCCCATCTGTAAGGGTTGGATTCTGCGCCAGGTGGGGCCACAGGCAGAGGCCATTTGGCGGCATTTTGGCCAGGTTGCACTACAGCTTGCTCAAGCCAAGGGTGGCTCACCCCAGGGGTGGTAGACTAAGGCTGACTCAAACCAACTGGCTGACCCAAGGCCGGGACGGAGTCTTTTGAACGCTGCTCAACGGATTCTCAGACGCTCTGTCCTCAGGGGGCGAAGTCGCTGGCTGCTCCTCTACGAGAAGGGGATGGCCCTGCTGGCCCTGAGCAACCTGTGCTTGGTGCTCTTCGACATGAGCTATGTGCCTGGGCGAGATTTTTGGCTCCAGGGTCGGGTGCAAATTTTTGGCGCCTTTGGTCCTCCCATTCCGCTGCCGATTCTCTCCGAAGAAACCAGCCGTTCCCCGGTGACCGACCTATACGATCCCATCAAAGGTATCGAGCCCAACCCCGAAACCCAGCGCTACTTGGCCTTGGTGGATGAGCTGCGCCAGGTTACCCTGCGGTTTGGCGTGGAGTCGGAAGCGGCAGCACCAATCCTGGCCCGCTTGCGGGAGCTCAGCGACGAGATGATCGAGACCAATCCCTTTCAGGGCGCCAACAAAACTGGCCAGTTTGTGCGTATCCTCAATTTGATGCGGGAGCACATCCCAGAAGCCGACTCTGCCAGAGCCGCCTTTGCCCGCTTTTGGACTGCTGAGTACTTGGCCAGCGCCGATCCCGCAGATGGAATTGAATTTTTCCAGACCCGGCTGCGCCCCCTCTTTGAGACCAACTATTTCCGCCCCATTGGTGAGAGCGGTAACCCTGTTGACTTTTTCCCGGTGCTGGATTTTCCCTTCGTGCTTCTGTTTGGGCTGGAATTTTTGCTGCGCACGGTGGCCATCAGCCGCCGCTACACCGGCGTCAATTGGCTGGATGCCATGCTCTGGCGTTGGTACGATGTGCTGTTGCTGCTGCCCTTTTGGCGCTGGCTGCGGGTGATCCCCGTCACCATCCGGCTGGGACAAGCGCAGTTGCTGGATCTGGAGCGGGTACGCGCTCAGGTGAGCCAGGGCTTTGTCACCAACTTCGCCGAAGACCTGACGGAAGTCATTGTTGTGCGGGTGATCAACCAAATCCAGGGATCCATTCAGCGGGGATCCCTGCCCCTGCTGCCGGCAGCGCGTACCCAGCGCGACTACATTGATATCAACAACACCAACGAGCTGGAGGCGATTGCCAACCTGGTTTTTCGCATTGTTCTCTACCGCGTTTTGCCCCAGGTGCAACCGGAATTGCAACAACTGCTCCGCTACAACCTGGATGGCCTGCTCAAGCAGTTGCCTGCCATGCAAACTCTAGAACAGCTTCCCGGCCTGGGATCCCTGCCTGGCCAACTGACGGAGCGCCTGGCCAACGAGCTGACCACCACCACCTACAAAACCCTGACGGGCAGTTTCGAGGATCCCGTCGGCTCCAAGCTGGCAGCGCAACTGATGCAGCGGTTTGGTGAGGTCTTGGCACGGGAACTCAGCCAGGAGCATGCTTCGGAAGAAATTCGCTCTCTCCTGCAAGACTTGCTGGAAGAGATCAAAATTAACTACGTCGAGCGGCTATCCCACGAGGATCTGGAGGAGGTGATGGAGCAAACCCGCCAGCTTCGGCAAAAGGCCCAGCAACTGGAGAAAGACCGCCGCCGATAGAGTTCGGGGGATTGGTTGACGAGGTTTCGCCAGTTCAGTAGGATAATGGTTCCAAGTCGGGCGAGTGGCGAAACTGGTAGACGCACCGCACTCAAAATGCGGCGGGAAACCGTGTCGGTTCGAATCCGACCTTGCCCA
The DNA here is from genome assembly GCF_054058415.1 of Thermostichus sp. MS-CIW-38. Classification (NCBI taxonomy): domain Bacteria; kingdom Bacillati; phylum Cyanobacteriota; class Cyanophyceae; order Thermostichales; family Thermostichaceae; genus Thermostichus; species Thermostichus sp. MS-CIW-38. The sequence continues at coordinate 20,045 of NZ_JBSSAH010000001.1, forward strand.
TGCTCCTCAAATCTGTAGGGCTCGCCGCTTTCTGTGTTTGGTAGGTTGATCCGTCTTGCCTCTTCTCACAGGGGTTTGGTGATAGAACCAGCCAAGCCCTTCTGGAGCAGGGTGCCAGCGGGACGGAGTCCTTAGATAGGGCAGCCAGAATCGGGCTCATCCTGCATCCTAGAGATGAAGCTCTAGCCGCTAAACTGGGGAATCATGGATGCAACTTTGGAATCTTTCTTTGCCTCTGCCACCCAAATTGGGCTAGGTCTAGCAGGCTTGCTGGCTGTGCTCACCCTGCTGGCCTGGATCCGCAATTGGCCCTTGAAGTTTGCGCTGGTGGGCTACACGGCGTTTGCGCTGGTTTTAACAGCGGGATGTTTTGCCCTCAGCTTGGGGCCGATCTTTCGCTCCCGCATTCCCGGTGCTGCCCCCTACACCACCGTCTATGACCAAGGGGCGGATCGAGCGGTTATTGCTGTCAGCCCGGATATCACCCCAGAGCAACTGATCCTCACCCTGAAGCAGGCGGCCAGCGATTTGGGATCCCCGGGCCGCTTCTCCACCGGTTCGCCGGTGTTCACCTTGCGGGCCCGCACCGTCATCCATCCCGAGCCGGGAGTTTCCGAGCCGTTGCTCTTGGGCACGCTGCAACAGCCGTTGGGAAAGCGCCTGCGCACCCCAGAAGAACAACAGCAGCAGCAGATCCATCTAGAGGAAGAGGCCTTTGCCCGGCTGCGGAAGTTGGCCCAGGGTCAGGCTTCTGCCGCCTTGTCTGCAGAGGGAGCGGAAGAGCCAACCACCGGGATCCCACTTGCCCAGTCTTGAGCGCTGAGCCAGCGGCGCAGATCCTGTCCCACCCGGTCGGGGATCTCCCAGGGAAAGAGATGAGCCACGTTGGGATAGACAATGCAGGTGCAGTGGGGCAGGGCGCGGGCTGTGGCCAGGCTGCTGTTGGCGGTGATGTGGCGATCCCGCTCGCCGGCCATAAGCAGTACCGGGATGCGAATTCGGTGCAGATCTCCCTCGCGGTTGTAGCCCCGTTGCAAAGCGGCGCGCAGAGCTTGGCGAGCCTGGGGGGAGGTGTGCAGATAGGCGGGCAAGGCCATGTGCGCCAAATACCGATAGGCCGTTGGGGTCTGTTGCTGCATCAGGTAGCGGTAAAGGGAGCGACGGCCAAAGGTCTCGATGTTCCATTCCCAGCCGGGCCAAAGCCAGTTGAGCAGCGAGGCAACGCCGGTGTTGACCTGATCCCAAAAATCGGTGGGGGGATGGTTGCTGCGGGGGCAGGCGGCACTGGCCACCAAAACCAAGCCTTTTACCCGCTCCGGCAGCCGCAAAGCCAACTCCAGGGCCAGGATCCCGCCCAAAGACCAGCCCAGAACCAGACACGCCTGCCAGCCCAGGCGATTGAGCAGTAATTCCAAATCCTCCAGGTGCTCCTCCATCTCGAAGGGATCCACCACCTGCGAACGTCCATAGCCACGCAGATCTGGCGCCACACAGGGGTGGATCCCCGCCACTGCCTCTGCAAATACCGCCATGCAGTCGGCATTGCCCGGATGGCCGTGGAGCATCAAGATTGGGAGGGAGGGGATCCCTTCTCCCCAAGTACGATAGTGGAGCTGCAGGCCCATCGCGTCAGCAGTGCAGTTCCCGACTGCTGTAGGCATAACACTCTGGATAGCATCTAGACAGCAGGGTTAGGCGCTGGCCGCCTTCTTCGGAGTGGGCTGGAGCTTTACCCCGTTGGGAATGCAAATTAAGTTTTGATCCAGCACCTGCACAAACCCTTTCGAACGCAGGGATCCCAGAAGACGAGTCACCGTCACACGAGTGGCCCCAATGGCATCCCCAATCTGCGCATGGGTAAGGGGCCAGGGGAGATACATCCCTTGTTCACAGGGCTGTCCATACTCTTCGATCAACAGGCTCAAGAAGCCCTTGAGGCGATCGATGGCGCGCCGTTGGCCCAGATTTCCCAACCACAGCAGCTTCCGTTGCAGTTGCTGGCGGAAGTTTTCCTGAATCTTCTGGTGCAGATAGGGCCACTGCTCCAGATCCTGCCAGTAAAACCACATCACCGTGGTGCGATCGGCGTGGGTGCAGGCTTTCAACTCAAAGCGCTCTGGGTTGCTCAGCTCAAAAGGAAATCCAGCCGTGATGAACCCAACAAAGACCTCCCGCCGCTCTGGAGTTTGGCTGACCAGGCGCACCACTCCCTCTTGGGTGATGTACACCAATCCCGGACGAGTGGGAATGCGCACGTCTTTGGGAAAGGTGCGACAGCGGTAGTGCTCCTCGGCCCACTGGCAAAGCTCACGCCATTCCTGAGCCTCTGTTGCCGATGTGATGGAAACAAGTGACATGAGATCAACTTCCTGTCGCTCGAGCGACCTGATGGGTTTTACAGACTTTCCAGCTTTACCCGGCTGTAGGCTATGCAACGCTTCCGCGTTCGCGCCGGCGGTGCGGAGCACCTACACGTCAACGGGACGGAGTCTTAGGAAGATGGGGATGGAGAAACAGCAAGATACACACAAGAAGGCAAATACAAAGAGGAAGGAAACCGCAGGGTTTACTTTACCTTAGCTTCATAATGGCACTTGACCTCATGGGGTGACATTGTGTTCCTACTGATATTGTTCAAAAGGCTACGTCCAATAATAACCCCAAGAAGCCGTAAATTTTCAGATTCTGCCGCTGAACTCGGCTACCTGGGGGATCAGCGCAGATCATTGGGTCAGACTGGTGTATGTCTAAGGGCGGGTGTGGGGTGGCTGGGATGAACATTCTTATCAGCAACGACGATGGCATCCAGGCGGCAGGGGTGCGGTGTTTGGCGGCAGCGCTGGCCCAGCTGGGGGGGCACCAGGTAACGGTGGTCTGTCCGGATCGGGAGCGCTCGGCCACCGGCCACGCCCTGACGTTGCACAAGCCGCTGCGGGTGGATCCGGTGCGGGAGGGATTTCCTCCAGAAGTGCAGGCCTGGGCCTGTTCGGGCACCCCTTCCGACTGTGTCAAGTTAGGTCTGGACGGGCTATTGGATCGTCCTCCCGATTGGGTGATTTCCGGCATCAATCAGGGAGCCAATCTGGGCACGGATGTGCTCTACTCCGGCACCGTCTCGGCGGCAATGGAAGGGCTATTGGAAGGGATCCCTAGCCTGGCAGTAAGCTTGGCCAGTTTTACCCATCAGGATTTTCAACCAGCGGCCCAGGTGGTGCTGAAGCTACTGGAGAAACTGAGCCTGAAACCCCTGGGGGAGCCGATGCTGTTGAACATCAACGTGCCCCCCCTAGCGCTGGCTGAAATACGCGGCATGGTCTTGGCCCGCCTGGCCTGGCGCAAGTACACAGATCTCTACGAGAAACGGGTGGATCCGCGCGGCAAGGCCTACTACTGGCTAGCTGGAGAGGTGGTGGAAGAGGAGGTGGATCCCTGTTCGGACGTGCGGGCGGTTGCTGAGGGCTATGTGTCGATTACGCCCCTGCAGCCAGATCTAACGGCTTATGCTGCCTTCGATAGCTTGCAGCAGTGGGGGCTCTCGGCTTTTGGCTCTGGATTGGAGGGAGCTCTGTAGGGATTGGCGCAGTTCAGAGTCAGAGAATAGAAAGGCTATTAGGCCCTGGAATAGAAAGAAATCGCCTCTGCCAACGTGTTTAGCCCGTAGAGAGAGCGTCGGCAGTGTTGGACTACTGAGTCGCGCTGCCCTCTTCCACCGCAGGCTAAAGAAACTGAGCGAAATAAAGTCAGGCAGCACCAGGACGCTTAGAGCGGGTAGTTTTTGTTGACTTTGCCAAGACATCCCCTGGTCGTCGCAACGTCAAAAAAGGATTGATTGCCTGAATGTGGGCCTGGGGATAGGCCTGACGGACTTGCTCAACAGTTTGTTGCCAGATGGGATGCTCATCAGTCCAAATAGGATGGCGCACAATCCGCACTTCCCGCCCCCGGTTTCCCGTCCACACCGGCAGGAGAAAATCCTGAGACACTTGCTGGAAGCCTAGGTTTTCCAGCAGTGGCGGCAGTACCTGCTCCACCAAGCGCCGCCAGGGATTTTCCTGCTCTTCCCCCCAAGGGCTCTGCAAATCGACCGGTGCCCTAGCATCTCGCAGAAGGCGCGCCATATCCAAGGCTAGTCGCCAATCCAAGAGCCCGTGGTAGGCTAGGTTGGAGTAATCGCGCAAGCAGTTGTTGCAGGACGTGTCGCAGGTCTGCTGGTGCTGCAGCCAACGGAAGGCCAAACTGTTGGGTTGAGACAAGTCCTCTTGTTCCAGCAGCTTCGAGAAGACCTCCGGCTGAGCGAGGTAGAGGCAATACCCCGCGCCATTCTCCAGCTTGTCGAACAGAAAAGCCTGACCCACCACTCGGCCAGCCTCTTCCTTTGTCTGAAAGCTGGCTTGCAACTCGTCAGGATCGACATCCAAAAAGGTGCAGGCAGCCGCTCGCAACCAGAAGGCGAAGGAATACAAAGCTGCTCGCCCTTCCACAGTTGTTGAGTCAGCAAACACGCCAGGCGGCCAAGTTTGAAGGCTGACCAGCAGCACGTCAGTGCGTCGCTTAGACAGTAGGGCAATCCGATAGGTAGGGCCTATTCCTTCGAAACGTTTCCCCTGAACTTCAGGACAAACATAAGCTCCTGGCCACTTCTTATCCGCTTGTAACAGGAACCCCCCCTCGCCGCCGCGATCATTGACGATTAAAACGTCATCGCTGCCTCCCCGCAGGTGAGCGTTGCCGGTCGTTGCGGTCGTCGCTTCCGCCTTAAGTCCGTCCGCGCCCAAGGTTGGCCGACTGACGCGGGGTTGCCACTCAAATTGACCATCAAAATCCCGCGGCTGCAAGTTGGTGAAAAAGCCCCTGGGTTCCCGCGCATCAATGCAGCGGAGGGTGGTTTGCTGGCATACCGGACAGGCTTGCTTTGCCGGCTTGTGGGTAGCTGGGGGAGGAGAGCAAAGCGGCTGCTGTGGCTGGTAGTCCTCTATCATGGCTTGACAGTTGCAGCACAGACCTAGCCAGCGATTGGGTTTGTCGAGGGGCGGCACCAAGCCGGGACGCGATTGTACGCCTCTTGGGTGAGGCACCAACTCCACCAATCCGCAGGCGGTGTGTACTGCCCGATCTTTGACGATTTCCAAGCCAGGGGCAAACTGTGCAATCGCCGTATCCAAGTCGCGATCAATGGTGCCTTCGCTGGCAGACCAGCGAGTGTAAAGTAACCTCACCCGTGTGGGAAAGCCAAACATGGGCAAAATGCCGGCATTGGCCAGACGTTCGCTAAGTTGATCTTGGCTGTAGGCTTCAGACTCAGCAATCTCGCGAATTTTATTGACCAACTCCTCGCGGATGTAGCGATACAGCTCTTCCTGCTGTTCGGCTGAAATGTAAGTCTGCTGGCAAAGTTGGGCAATCACAGCTCGAATGTCTTGGGGATGGTTGTCAATCCAATCCCGAACCGACGGTTCCACTTGCCGCCAGTTTTTGGCCAAGCCAAATTCGCCGTGGACACTGGTTGCATCTTCGAGATCCGCTGCAACCGATAGATCTTGAAAAGCCTGCCGCAAGACTTCTTTGGCGACGACGCGCCGAGCAATGGTGAGGCTGCGCAGGTCAATGTAGGGCGGGGGTGGCGGATCGCCGGTAATGGCCTCAGGGCGCTGAAAGTAAAAATCGTCATGGCTGCGACCCCGGCAAAACGTAACTGCCAAGGAGACCCCGGCACCGCGCCGACCAGCCCGTCCCACCCGCTGCTGGTAGTTGAACCGTCGGGGCGGCATGTTTGCCATCATCACTGCCAGCAGGCCGCCGATGTCTACGCCAGCCTCCATAGTGGTAGTCACGCTTAACAAATCAATGCCCTGAGCCAGCGGTATTTCTCCCTCTAGGAACACTTCCTGGAACCAGCGCTGCCGTTTGAGGCGATCCTCCTTGTCGGTTTGCCCTGTCAATTCGGCAGCATTCATCCGAAACGGTTCGTTTTCAGGGTCGGAGAGGTAGGCGTAGTAATCCAAATCGCGCGGCAAGCTGCTCGGCTGCAGTCGGATGGCCTGCGGGTCAGAGCGTTTGCTGGTGTTGCGACCGCCACTGCACTCTGGGCACCATCCCCCCGCAGTGTGCAAGTAAAAGGCCCCGCATTGAGGACAGCGGTAGCCTTGAAGACCTTCGCGAGAGACGGGCACAAGGTAGAGGCGATCTGGATCCAAAACCAATCCGTTCTCGCTACGGGTACCGATTTTGTTCAACTCCCGCTCGATCTGGGATTTTAAGTCTGGCTTGCCCTGTTCCTCTAATTTTCTCAAGTATCGCTCCACGTACTGGGGTAATTCCCGCCTAGTACCCGGTCTGCAGAATTTGGAGTATCGATGCCGCTTGCGAATTCCCAATTGGCGGATAACCGCGCTGGCAACGTCTTGCAGTTCCGGAGGAACTTGAGCTGTAACATAGCCCTGTCCAAAAGACTCGATGTTTCTGACCGCATGGGCAAACAGCGTAAACATCATTTCATCAGCTAAATAGGCATCGAGTTCATCGAGGTGTCTGTTTTGCTCTGGTGTTCGGGCAGCAATTCGTGTTACTGGTTGACTTTGCCAGTTGTAGAGCTCAGTCCAGGGATGCCGATCCTTATTGACGGAATAGTAAAGGGCGCTAAAGGACATCCCGCCAGGGCACAGTCCCAAATGTAAGAGCAGGTCTGCCAGGGTGCGCCGCAAGGCAAGGAGAGGAACTTTCTCGCCGTAAGACTTGAGCATCTCGAGCCACAGTTCACGAACTTGCTCGTTGGCAGGTCGCCGGTTTTGAGTCCAAAGCAGAGCTTCTGTAGCAATGTCACCTTGCCGATTAAGAAAGCGATCCCGTGCTGCCCAATCCTCCGCCATCCCCTCAACGTCTTGTAGCAACCGGGGATATTCTCGCAACCGTTGCTGTCGTTCCTCTGGACTGGGCAACTCACAGCGCAGAAAGGCCCGCAGGTCTTGCCTATACTCCTCTGCTGATCGCACTAGCAGCAAGCGCACCATATCGCGATAGTGATCCATTTCCATACCGGCGGCTAACTTGGCTGCGTCCTGGCGGCTATCGGAAAAAACCACCAGCTTGCGGGATTGCGGTGTTGGCATTTCCCGCAACAAAGCTCCGGCAATCACCTGACAGGCTTTTTGGAATCCAGTGCGGTGCACGCGCAAAGGAGTGGGATAGGCCTCACGGAGAGCGCGATCGGTATCGCAGCGAGGGCAGCGGCTCGGCAAGGCGGGCTGATTCCCATCCCCCTCTTTCACTTGGTACACCCAGCCGGGAACCTCGCCTTCTCTAGGGGGGCTTTTATCTTGTCGGAGTTCACCAGTAGCGGGGTTGAGCTTGGCTTCAACCCACCCCCGCTTCGCCTTGCCAGCAGTCCACTCCAAATATTGCGGCTGGGTCGCCCAAGGTTCCGGGTCGTGGGGCAGGGGCCAAAAAACGCGATAATTCCCAGACCTCTGCGTAAGGTTCACCAAATCAGGAATGCCTTCCAAGTCAGGTTGATCGGGAGTGAGGATAAGGGACTCGCCGGATTGGTATGCATAGCCCCCCAGGAATACCTCCCCGCAAACTTCGCAGACGATCAAGTCCAGGACACGCGCCCCGCAGTCGCAACTGAGACGGTGTTGGCTGTGCAAAGCGCCAATGGGTGAAGGCGGCTGGTTGTTCTCCGGAGAGCGTTGCGCAACGCTGCAGTGAGGGTTGCTGCACGCCCAGAGACCTTGCAGGTTGTGAAAGAAAAGGTGACCGCGCACGGGCTGGGGCGATCGCCCGTCTTCTCGCTGAGCTACCGCCGTCGCCATCAACAATCCTCGCAAGGCCTCGGAGACCAGACCGCCTTGGGGCACGGCCGCCCCCGGGAACAGTTGCTGGTCAACTTTTTGGATGGGGGTGGCGCGCACGCTGCCACTAGCTTGCCGACAGGCCTCCCGCAAGGCATCGCCAACCTTGAGTTCTTCGAGGCACTCCCCCAAAGCCTGCTCCAGTGGTTTTGAGCTGGGATCGCCCCCCAGCTCTTGCACCAGCTTGGTCAGAGCTTCTTCGGGGATAGGGAGAGGTCGCAGGGGCTGGAGGGGATCCGCCTGCACATCTCTGGCAAATTGAGCAAAAGCAACTTGATACTGACGCACTCGCGCTGGGGCTTCGGGATCCGGAGCAACTTGTTCTCCAGCGATCACCGCAAAGTTATCGCGCCCAAAAAACTCCCGGAGAAACCGGCGGCCCGCCTCGCCCTCTTCCAAGCTGGCGCTGGTCGCCAAAATTTGTAGCTGTTCTGAGTTGACTGTTAGCCCCAAGCGGTACAGCAGCAAGCGCAGCAAATAAGCTACTTCTGACCCTGGTGTCCCGCGATAGGTGTGCAACTCATCCACAATCAGCAAGAATTTATTACCTCGATCCGCTTGCAACCACGCTTTCGTTTGCTCGAACATCCCAGCCTCAATTTGCCGCATCAGCATAATGTTGAGCATGGAATAGTTGGTAATCAGGATATCTGGGGGATGTTCTTGCATGTCCCAGCGTGAGCGCATTTCTCCCCCATCTAAGCGAGGGAAATAAAATACTAAATCCGAATCTTTATCCGAATTCTTGTTCCGAACAGCAACTCTTCCCTGCTGCTCCTGAAGATCTCTCAATAGCTTGGCCAATTCTTTGACCTTTTCAGGGGTCTGACGACCGGGGAGGGGTGTCTGTCCCGTATAGCGACCGAAGGTGATGCGATTGCCGCCGCGCTCGCGATCGAGCCAGGCATGGGTTTCCGGACTGTCCAACACCTTGCGCAACCGTCGCAATTGATCCTCCACCAGAGCATTCAAAGGATAGAGAATCAAGGCCCGTATCGCCGCCGGTCGTTGTTGCCCTTGGCGCTGTGGTACCCACTTTGGATTGTCTTCCTGCTGCCACCAGAACGTATCGCCACTCTGAGGGGACATGGGATCCCAGGTACGGGATTCCCGGGCAAGGTGGGCTAGGATTGGCAACAAGAAACACTCGGTTTTGCCAGAACCAGTTCCCGTTGTTACTACAATATCCTTCTGGTTAACGATGGCTGCCTTCAAACTTTGCCATTGGTGCTCATACAGCGGAAAGTTTGGAAATAAAGACTGGCCTAGATGTACCAAATCTTCATAACCAGCGGGTAAAGCTTTCGCTGCTTCCTCAAGGGTTTTGCCAGAAGAAGGGTAGAGTGGTGTAGGCTCCAATAGGGGAGGAGTACTAAGCAGAGCATTCTCAGGTCTGTACTGCAAGTGGCGATCCCGCTCGGCGCTAAGAGCAGGGTAACGTAAGGGAAAAGCACTTCTAATGTAAAGCTGGTAGATTCGATCTAACCGCTGATAGATACCGACGAGGTCGTACATGGTTTTTCCTTTGCCTTTGGCAAAAACTGTAACTATTTCTCCAGATCAAAAAACGGCAGCTGTTCACCAATGACTTGCCACACAGTTGGTGCAATGTTCTGATAAATCAGTTCTTCTGTTGTGCGATTGTAGCGAGGCAGACAACCCGATTGCATGACCAAGTAGCGTTCGTAGGCTAGCGGCCAGCGCTGGCTGATAGGGATCGATAGTTCTTGGGCATTGGGGTCGTAACTAACTGATAGGTTTTTGGGAGCAAGATGAGTCAAAGCCAAAAAACGTAAACTGTACCATTCGGCGCTGTACCAAGCGTTGTGCTGGCGGTCGTAGAATAGGGCATGCTGCTGTTGGGATCCCTCCTCGTACAGCTCGTAGAAACCCGTTTCCTCGGCGTCTGGCACATCTACGAAGCTGCTCCCATCGTAGCGCTTTAGTCGATAGCGGTGAAGTGGCACCCAATCGACGACCTTTAGCGTAGCTACCCAATCAGCCCAAGGAGGAGGGGCCTCGACCGGACGAATGGCTAGGGCAGGGTATTTGGTCCGTAACTCGGCAATTGCATTGGCAGCATCAGCTTGCAGCTCAAGCTGCCAACAGGGTGGAGCATCCCTTCGAGGTTGAGGGATCTTCACAAGGCGACCAAACTGCTGCAAAGACTCTTGCAGGCTGGCGTTTCGCTGACCGTACAGCACGTAGCAATTTTTGCTCACTGGCTGCAGGGAAGGTGGCTGCATTTGCCAGTGTTGACCATCCTGAGCTGCCAGAAGATGCCCTAACAACTGCAGCCGACGCCACAACCGACGCGGTTGGACTAGATCTAGGTGACTGCATACGGCTTGAAAGGTTTCCCAAGAACCAGAACCGGCTGCCGATAACCACCAAAGCAGCTGTTCGCACGGCTGGGAGCGATCGCTTCCTGCCGCCTCTGCTATAGGTGTTTCCAAACCAAGTGGGTTGACTTTAGGTGGCCGCTTGACTTGGAAATACTCAATGGGTTGGGTATCCCGTTCCAACTCATAGGCGATACCCACCATGTGTCGAATATCTTCCCAGCAAAATCCTTCTCTTCGAATCCTAACTATACTGATACCTCTCACTGTTTTAATCAGTTGCTCAAGGGTGTTTTGTGTGGATGACCAATCAGAGCGCGCATTTGTCTTAATACCCAAGTAGAAGTAATACTCTCCCCTACTTCTTTCCTTAATGCCCTTCTCAATACGAACATGAGACACAACATCGGCCAAGTTTTCTTGAGTAACCCGCTTTTGTAAGTAATTCAGCAACTTTTGGGGTTTGTATCTGGAGGTATGGGTGCGAAAGCCCCAGTAAGTTTGCTCTGACCGAGAAGATTTTTTCGACATAGAGTTATGCCTCTACTCTAGGGAAGCTAATGACAAATCACCCCAACTCAGGATCTTCAAAAAGCGTTCCTGGTGGGCAGTTCCGCCCCGTACTTGGATTTGGTAAGTACCGGGAGGTAAGTCTGCGGGCAAATCCCAAGGCTGGTTGGTAGAGCGATGGTCTTCTGGAAGATATATGCTCCCGGTACGCACTTCAGTTAGAGTCACGGCTACCGTAGGCTGAAACCCGTACACAGTCACCTTTGGCAAGTGACCCTCGAGCCAACCTTGTCCTTGCGGTACCCGTAGCCCTCCACCCAAGGCAATGTGCAGACGATCGCGTGGTTGTAAGGCCTCTTTCAGCTCAGGATGTTGTAAAAACAAACCGTCCCATACCGGCGCCAGCACCTGACATTCTTGGATTTCCCACCAGCCAGAGGTTACTTCAAAGGCAAGCTGGCGATCGCCCTCCCACTGCAGCAGCTTTTCTTCTCGTAGCTGCTGCAAGTCCAACCAGAGTGCTTCCCGAAACAGCACTGTGAAATGACTGCCCAATTTAGGTGCTCCCCAACTAGCCAGCGCACTAGACTCGGGGTTCTCAGGATCGGGCACCAAGACCCAAAAGTCTCGAGCTGGCAGCTGGAGTTCCCGCAAGTGGGCATGATCTCGAATCGGCCATGACTTCCCCGTTGTTAGATCGGCAGCAGAAAGCGGTGCGCCAACAGGGAAAAACCAACCAGAGCGCTCACAACGCAAGCTACCTAGGTTTTCTACGGTCACCTCGGCAACTGGCCAACGACGCGGAACTTTGGGGTAAGGGTAGTACTCTGGATTCCCCCACCGATCTTCGGTGCGATACAGCCCTGCAATCAGGCACGTGGGGGGACGTCGGCTAAATTGTTCAGGTTTCGGGCATTGTGCGTCTAACCACTCCTGATGGACGGCTAGGATTTCGGCGCCCAGTACCTCGTGTCGCTGGCGATCGTCCAGCAGCTCTTCCAGATGGCGGTTCAGGTTTTTTTCGCTCGCCAAGTCCACCAGTAACTTAGTTTCGCTGCGGGCGGTAGTCCAGTTTTTCTCGTAAAACAGGCAACAGAGCTTTTGGATGTCCGCTTTCCGCAGCAGGGTTTGGGAAATGGGGTAATTCAAATACCGGCGCGGGCCTTCCCCTGGCTCGGCGGTGGCAATCCATCCCTTTACCTCTAGCCATTGGTTCCACTCCTGCCATAGGCCTTCTTCATCTCCAGCTTTCATCCCAGTGGGACGAGTGTCGCCGCCTACCCCCAATCGTTGACAAAAATGGGTAAAGAAGTCCCTCTCATCCAGCTCCTCATCCCTCACCATGTCGTTGGCGGCGAGCACCATCAGCGCCAAGAAGGCAACTCCTGCTGGTTCGGGCAAGCTTTGGTTTTGCAGAGTTGATAGCTGGACTCGCTGGCCATCTACCACCTGGGCGCGCACGGCTTGGCAAAAGTCCTCAACTGGGCCTAAGCCTAGACTTGCTAAAACTTCTTCATCTACGCTGAGGTAAACTGGCGTACCGTGAGGAACTCCCAGCGTTGCCCATTGAACAATTGCTTGGTTCCAGCGGGCATAGTTGTTGTGCAGCGCCACAGTAACCTCGCCCTGGGTTCCTTCCTCAAGCCTAGGCAGGCGTTGAATGCCCAGTTTCCTATTTTTTGAATCCCTTTATGTTTGTTTTAGGTCAAATTGGCAGCAAAACAGAGTCGGCGCTGTAGAGGCTAGCTGCCTCGGAGAGGAAATGGTCGGGCGAGACCGTCGGGAAGCTTACCCCAGATCAAGAGGAGAGGTTTGCCAGTGAGAGCAAGCGCTCCGCAACCTCTGCAGCCACAGGTATCACCGACAGGCGTGTGCCCCGCCGCACCACCTCCAGCTCCTCCGGGGTGAAGGTGGCCCGCAATTTGGCCAAAGGGATCACTCTTTCAAAAGCAGCCAAAAATTGCACCCGCACCGTGTACCACCGGGGATCTGCTGGAGTGGACTTGGGATCGTAGTAGGGGCTGGTCGGATCAAACTGGCTGGGATCCACCACGTGGGTTTCCAGGATCTCCATCAAACCGGCAATTCCGGGTGGCTCGGCATTGGAATGGTAGAAAAAGGCGCGATCCCCAGGCTGCATTGCCTTCAGATAGTTGCGGGCTTGGTAGTTGCGCACGCCATCCCAGAGGGTTTGGCCTTCCCGCTGCAGATCCCAGATGCTGTAAACGCTGGGCTCAGATTTCATCAGCCAGTAGTTCATGGGGCACTAAGCTCTGGGAGCAGATAAAAGGGAGCAACGGGCAGCAAACTCGACAAAGTTTTGCAACATCTGCAAGCCAACAGGGCCCGACTTTTCGGGGTGAAATTGGGTAGCAAACAAGGTGCCGCGGGCAATAGCGGCTACACAGGTTTGGCTGCCGTGTTGGGTGGTAGCAGCCACCCAGCTTGGGTCATTGGGCACTGCGTGGTAGGAGTGGACAAAGTAAACCCAGCTTTGATTCGGGATCCCTGCCCAAAGAGGCGATTGGGGTTGGGTAAGGTGCAACTGGTTCCAGCCCATGTGGGGGATACGCAAGCCCGGCTCCGGTCGAAAGCGCTGCACCCGTCCAGGCACAATGCTCAGCCCTGGCTCTGTTCCCTCTTCGCTGCTTTCGAACAAAACTTGCAGCCCAAGGCAAATGCCTAAAAAAGGCTGTTGCCGCTCCACAGCTTCCCGGATCGCTTTCCCAAAGCCCCGCGCCCGCAGCTGCTGCATGGCTGGGTCAAAGGCCCCATCGCCGGGCAGGACAATGCCGTCAAAAGCCGCTAGTCCAGTTGGCTCTGTTACTAGCTGCACCTCAGCTCCGGCCCGCTCCAGCCCTTTGCAAGCCGAATGCAGATTTCCCGCCTCATAGTCGATCACCGCCAGGCGTACAGTCCCCATGGGATCCCTTCTCGTGAGGAGTTTCGGAGTCTATCAGTATAGTGGTTCTAACCCGTTTGAGCTGACTCATGGCTGTGGCAATTGCTTCGCACGATCCCACTCCGACCGGTACTGCTCCGCAACCCTGTCGCGACCAGGTTGATTGGCCTGAGGCGGCTTACCTGCACATCCCTTTTTGTCGGCAACGCTGCCACTACTGTGATTTTGCCACCGGCCTGGGCACCCGCAAGTTGATGGAAACCTACGTGCAAATGCTCTGCCGAGAGATCGGCGGCGCCTACCGCTACCGCCATCTGGCCGGGGATCCCAGACCGTTGACCAGCATTTTTTTCGGGGGTGGCACCCCTTCTCTGCTGACGGTGGAGCAACTGGGGCGGATCTTGACTCAATTGAGGGAGAGGATCCCGTTTCATCCCGACTGCGAGATTTCTCTGGAGGCCAACCCCGGCACCCTGACGCGGGAGCAGTTGGCGGGCTACCGGGAGCTGGGGGTCAACCGCATCAGCCTAGGGGTACAGGCATTTCAGCCAGAGCTGCTGGCCGCTTGTGGTCGCCTGCATGGAGTGGAGGAAGTTTACGAAGCCGTGGCCGACTTGCAGGCGGCGGGCTTTGAGAATTTCAACCTGGATTTGATCTTTGGGCTGCCCTACCAGACTTTGGAACACTGGCAGCAGTCTCTACGAGCTGTTCTTGAGATTAACCCCACCCATGTCTCCGTCTATGATCTGACGATTGAACCGGGAACCCGCTTTGGTCGGATGTACCGACCGGGAGCAGCACCTTTGCCCAGCGAGGAAACCACAGTTGCCATGTACCTAATGGCGCGGGAGCTGCTCACCGAAGCGGGCTACATCCACTACGAAATCTCCAATTTTGCCCGCCCCGGCTACGCCTGTCGCCACAACCGAGTGTACTGGAAAAATCGCCCTTACTTTGGCTTTGGCATGGGATCCGTCGGCTACGAGGGGGGACGGCGCATTCAGCAGCCCAAAACCCTTTACCACTACTTCGAGCAGGTGAAAGTCGGAGTCCACCCTCTCCCTCCTGAAGCATCCCCAGAGGAAGTTTGGATGGATACTTTGATGTTGGGGTTGCGTCTAAAGGAAGGTCTGGATTTGTGCCATTTACAGGAGCGTTTTGGCCGGGCAAAGGTCGAGCAAGCTTTGGAGAGGCTGGATCCCTATTTTGAGAAGGGATGGGCCAGTTGTGAGGCAGGCCGGCTACGGCTGATTCCGCCCGATGGCTGGCTATTTTCCAATGAGATTCTCAGAGACTTGCTGGCTTGATTCCGACGGTTACTTTCACAAGATTTCTCACCAGAGCCCCCTGTCCCAATTGGCCGAAAACTCAAGCTTTGAGGAGCGTAGGCCATCACCATTTCCAGCAGCCATTAAACCCAACATTTCACAGATCCTGAGATCTCTAATCTTGCAAGAGGGGTTGAGGGGAAAGATACGGAAGCCCAGAGGATCCCTATCGATAGTTGACAAATTGCAGCGCCACCGGGTAGTCCTGCTGCCTAAGCATTTGAATGACCGCCTGTAGCTCGTCTTTATCCTTGCCGGAAACGCGCACCAGATCCCCTTGAATGGCAGGCTGCACTTTCTTAAAGTTGTCGCGGATTTGCTTGGCGATCTGTTTGGCCAGTGTGGCATCAATGCCCTTTTTCAGGTGAACCACCTGGCGCACTCGGTTGCCGCCGGCGCTCTCTGGGGGTTGGAAGTCGAAGATCTTCAGGGATAGACCCCGCTTGGCTGCTTTGGTAAGAAGCAGATCCCGAATGGAGTTGAGGGCCATGTCGTTGGCGGTGGTGATGGTCAGGGATCCCTCCTCCAGCTCAATTTCCGTCTGAGTATCCTTGAGGTCGTAGCGCTGTTTGATCTCCCGTCGGGCTTGATCCACAGCGTTCACCAGTTCCTGCCGATCGAAATCACTGACGATATCAAATGAGTAGGTAGAGGCCATAAACCTTATCTTCGCTATCGTTCAGTATCTTAAGCCCTCAGCCAAGCAGGGATCCCTAACTCTCGGAGAAGCTACAACAGGTAGAAGGATCCCAGTCCAGATTTGCGGAGAAGCAGGATGGCCGATGTTGTTTTAATTACAGGCGCCTCTGAAGGCATCGGCAGAGCTACTGCCTTTACCTTTGCCCGTGGGGGTTACCGATTGGCGCTGGCTGCCCGCACTGCCGAAACCCTGAAGCAAACGGCCATCGACCTAGAGCAAAGCCTAAATGCCGAGGTCTTGGCCGTTCCCACCGATGTCACGCAGCCAGAACAGGTGCAAAACCTGGTGGAGAGAACTCTGGAACGCTATGGCCGCATCGATTGCCTGATCAACAACGCCGGCATCTGCATGAGTGGCCCTTTTTTGCAAACTACCCTGGAACACTGGCAGGCTTTGATGGCGGTCAACTTTTGGGGCTACCTCCACACCATCCGAGCCGTGCTCCCCGACATGTTGAAGCGCAAAAAAGGCCAGATCATCAACGTGGGATCCATTGGCGGCAAAATGCCCCTGCCCCAGATGAGCGCCTATTGTGCCAGCAAGTACGCGGTCAGTGGGCTGACAGAAGCGCTGCGTCTGGAACTGCAACCCCAAGGGATCCAGGTAATTGGCGTCCATCCGGGCATCGTCAGCAGCAATTTCCTCAAGCGAGCCATTTTTCTGGATGAGGTGGGGCCAGAGTCCTCTCCCGATGGCCACTCCCAAACCTCAGGTGGCAAAGCCCGCGAGCAAATGCAACAGGCGCTGGAGAGTTTCTGGGCCAGCCAGCCGGAAGAAGTTGCCGAAGCCATTTGGGACGCCGCTCGCCAGTCCAAGTCAGAGGTGGTGGTGGGCATGGCCCAATGGGCGGTAGGAGCTTACACCCTCTTCCCCGGATGGGTCGGCTCACTGCTCCAGAATGTTCCTCGCTAGGTCAGGTTCTTGGGTGCTGGATAATAAGCGGTTTTGCAGACCCAGCAACAGCAGGAAGAGGGCTAAACTTGGGTATAGTTTGAGGTACCGTTAAACACTGGTATTGGCAGCGGAAGTATGGTTGAATCTGTGCCTTCTCCTTCCGGTACCCACCAGCACATCTTGATCGTGGAAGACCGAGATGGCCGCCGTACCCAGGTGCTGGGATCCGCCAAATACTTCATCGGTCGGGACTTGGCGAACGACATCTGTCTCAACTCTCAGTATGCCTCCCGCTACCACGCCATGCTGCTGCGGATTCCCGCCGAGCGAGAGGGAGAATATTGCTACCGCATTTTGGATGGGGATTTGGAGGGTCGGCCCAGCACCAATGGCTTGTTGATCAACGGCCAGAAATTGACCACCCACCAGCTCAAGTCGGGGGATGTGATCACCTTTGGCCCCGATGCCAAAGCCACCTACAAAATTGTTAAGGCTCCCTAGGCCCAGATCTCTGCAGAGCGTGCAATCGCCCCCCAATCAACAGCAGCAAAGCCAGCACCAAGGCCATCTCCGACAGCAAGGTCGCTAGGGCCGCCCCCTGCCAACCCCACCTTGGGATCCAAACCGCATTCAAAAGCCCATTCAGCCCCAGAGCCATCAGTTGCAGACGGCTGCGGGGCTTTTGCAACCCTGCCCCGGTGAGCAGGTGAGACAGCAAAAGGTGGATCCCCTCTAGCAAAATGACCGGGCTGAGCCAACGCAGGATGAGGGCCGTTTCCCGGTAAGCCGATCCCAGCACCCAGGGGATCCCGTAGGATCCCAGCGCCAGCCCCAGGGCGGCCAAACTGCCGTAGCCCACCACCCAAGGGGAAAGGTGACAGGCGTAGCGCCAGCCTTGTGGGAGTCCTTTTTGGCCTTGGCGGCACAGCTCGGCAAAATGGCTGGTGAGCAGAGCAATCATCGGCGTTTGCGAGAAGTTGATCACCCGATAGGCAGCGCTGTAAAGACCCCCCGCTGCTGCTGAGGCCAAACGGGGCAAGAGCAGCTTATCCAAATCGGTGAAGGTTTTCACCGCGGCCAGCCCCACCGCAAAGTCCCAGCCCGCTGTCAGCCGTTCCCGCAGATCTCTCCAGCTCAGGGCCAAGGGGAGAGAAGGCTCGCTCCACCGTCCCATCCCCCTCGCGATCAGCAGCAGCACGACCAACACCATCAGGCCGTACAGAACAGCCCATTGCACCAGGGATCCCCAGCCCAAGGCCACCGCCAACAACACTGCCCCCAATCGCCCCAGCGCCATGCCCGTGTCGATGAGGGCTACCCCAGCAGCCTGCTCTCTCCCGATCAGGATCCCCCTGTACACCTCTGGCACCGCGATGAACAGCAGATCGCTCAAAAGCAATACCCCCACCACCGCTGCCGGCGTCCCGGCCAGCCAAACGCTCAAGAGGGGCCACAACACCAGCGCCATCCCCCCACAGCCCAATCCCGCCAACCATAAGCTGGGGCCAATCCCCTGGGTGCAAGTCGGGGATCCCTGCCGGCTGAGGCGCTGGATCAGCAGTTCCGATTGGCCCAAATAGCCAAACGGGGCGGCCAGGTTGCTGCAGGCCAAGATGGCGGAGAAAACCCCGAAGGCTTCCGGCCCCAACAGCCGCGCCAACAGGATGAAATAGGCCCCAGACAACCCCAGGCGCAGGCCATTGCCCACCATCAGCCAGGCAGCCTGGCGTAGCCGCTGTTGTTCTGCTCTATCCACGCTGCCACTCCTGGACGAGGCTTGCCAGAGCCAGGGATACTGGATGGATGCTGAGAGGGCCCGCCCAAGAGCGGGCATCTCCTCTTGATTTTGGGTGTATCGGTTGCAATTCTTCTGGCAAGTTCATGGCCAAACTCTACCCCGTCAGCAACGCCGCGCGAAGCCCCCACACCTTGGCAGGACGGGATCCGCAAGCCCTGTTCTCCCCCCATTCCAGACCGCCTGCCCCCCGCCGGGTGCTTCCCCCACCCCCGCCGGACGGCGGTAGTCCTCGTTGGCTGGGATCCCTGCCGACCAAAACGGTGGGGCAAGGCTATCGGGCCGTTGTCTTGCTCTTGCTGGCCAGCCTGCTGCTGTTCGGAGGGCTAGGATCCCGTCTGGCCTACCTGCAGTTGGCGCGCACCCAGTATTACCGCCAGTTGGCCGATACCAACCGCATTCGCCTGCTGCCCCAGCCGCCAGAACGCGGGCGCATTGTGGATCGCAACGGTGTATTGCTGGCGGGCAGCCGATTGTCCCACTCGGTCTTCCTCTGGCCTCTGGTGCAGTCTCGGCAGCGCTGGCAGGAGATGATCCCCAAGTTGGCAGACTACTTGAACATCGCCCCTGAGGAGATCGCCCAAAAGCTAGAACAGGCTGGATATCGTTCCCCTTTTCCCGTGCGCATCCTGCGCAACGCCAGCCCCCAGGTGGTCATTCAACTGGAGGAGATGAGCCGCGAGCTGCCGGGAGTGATGGTGGAGGCGGAGACGGTGCGGTTTTATCCCCACGGCGACTTGGCTGCTCACCTGCTGGGCTACACCGGCGAGATCTCGCAGGAACAACTGCGGGCGGATCCCAGCTATCGCCTGGGGGATATCGTTGGCCTAATGGGAGTGGAGGAATTGTTCGAGAACCATCTGCGCGGCCAATGGGGCGGGCGACAGGTGGAGGTGGACGCCATGGGAGAGGTGCTGCGGGTGCTGGGGGAACAAGCGCCCCAACCGGGCAACACCCTGCAGCTCACTTTGGATGTGCGGCTGCAGCAGGCGGCAGAGCGAGCCCTCGGCCAGCAAAAAGGAGCGGTGATCGCCATGGATCCCAGCGATGGGTCGATCCTGGCCATGGCCAGCTATCCCACCTTTGATCCCAACCTCTTTTCCAGCCGCATCACCCAAGCCCAGTGGGAGAGCCTGCAGCAGCAGGATTTTCCCTTCCTCAACCGCGGCCTGCGGCCCTATCCCCCCGCCAGCACCTACAAAATCATCACCACCGCTGCCGGGATTGAGTCGGGAGCCTTTCCCCCGAATACGGTGCTGCAGACCGGCCCCTACATCCAGGTGGGAGGGTGGCGCTTTTGGGACTGGAACCGGGCCGGCTTCGGGCGGCTGAACTACCGGCAGGCGATGGCCTACAGCAGCGACACCTTTTTCTACCAAATCGCCCTCGGCACCAAGGCTGCCCCTTTGCAAGAATGGTCGCGCCGCTTTGGGTTGGGACAACTGACCGGGATTGGCCTCAAAGGGGAAGCCGCGGGTCTGGTGCCGGATGCTGAGTGGAAGCAGCGCCACTGGCGCGAGCCCTGGTATGTGGGCGACACGGTCAACATGTCCATCGGCCAGGGATTTATTACCGCTACGCCGCTGCAAATGGCGGTGGTAACGGCGGCAGTGGCCAATGGGGGCTGGCGGGTGCGCCCCTTGCTCTCGCACCAGGTGATCCCGGAAAGCCCTGTGCCGCTGCGCCAAAAGGTAGGTCTTTCCCCTGCCACCCTGGAGATCCTGCAGCAGGGGCTGCGAGATGTCGTGGTTTACGGCACTGGCGGCAACGCCAACCTGGGGCCAGGATTTCCCCCAACGGCTGGTAAAACCGGCACCGCAGAGGATCCGCCGCGGCGATCCCACGCTTGGTATGTTGGCTATGCTCCCTACGACCGGCCCGAATTGGTGGTCGTGGTCTTTCTGGAAAACAGCGGCGGTGGGGGTGGATCACGGGCCGCTCCCATCTTTCGAGAGGTGATGCGGGCCTACTTCCGACCCGAGTCGTGAGCCCTAGCTTTCTGTCGGATCCGAGCCAACTGGGTATATGCAGTCTCTTGTCTCCCAGAAAATTGCGTTAAGATCCCCTAAAACCCCTTGCCCAGCAGGCTTCTGCCCTAACTTAGCTGTAGAATATGTCAGTGATTTGGAGCTCAACTGCCACAATCCTGCCATTCGCGCCAGTGGCGCCTTGGCGCATTGCAGGGCAAGCCCCGCTCCCACACACTGAGAACACTCTGGGCCGTGGCCGCTCTGCAACGCCTGAGCGAATCCGCGATCCAGGGAACGCTCTAACTTTATTGCCTAACTCAAAAGGAGATCAGGATGAACAAGGCAGAACTTGTTGATGCCGTCGCTCATCGCGCCAATGTAACCAAAAAAGAAGCGGAGGCTGTCATTTCCGCCGCACTGGAGATCATTGTCGAGGAGGTCGCATCCCGCGATGAAAACGGTGAACCCAAGGGGAAGGTGACCCTGGTGGGCTTCGGCTCCTTTGAGGCTCGCAAGCGCAAAGAGCGGGAAGGTCGCAACCCGAAAACCAACCAAAAAATGGTGATCCCAGAGAGCATCGTCCCCACTTTTACGGCGGGCAAGTCATTCCGCGAAGCAGTAGCAGGGGGGAAATCTTAATTTCGCCGGGTTGGGACAAGGACTCCGTCCCGCTGACGCGAACGGCTGCTGGGTAGGGCGTGGAGCAGCCTCGACATGGTGGCAATTGGGCTTGGGGAGCAGCAATCGCTGGCTGCTCTCCCCAGGAGATTCTGGATTTTTCGGCCAGCTTGAATCCGCTGGGCCCACCGGAATCGGTCTTGCAAGCTCTGACTCAGGCGCTGTCTGCAGCAGACCCGGTTGTAATCAGCCGCTACCCGGATCCCGACTATCGGGAGTTGCGCATCTGTTTAGCCAACCATTGGGCCGTCGATCCTGAGTGGATCTTTGTGGGCAATGGGGCAGCGGAGTTGCTCACCTGGGCAGCCCGGGATGCGCAAGGGCGGGAGGTATGGCTGCCCCAGCCTGCTTTTGGGGATTATGCGCGGGCTCTGCGGGCAGCAGGGGCGACCATCAAGCCGCTGCCTTTTTTCCCCGGCCAGGGATCCCCTAGTTTCGCCTTTCTCCAGGAGCCGCTTCCGGCGGCAGGCAAGGGGAGCCGAGTGCTCTGGCTGAACAACCCTCATAACCCGACGGGCTGGCTGATCCCGCAGCAAGATATCCTGCCTCTCCTGCCCCAGTTCGACCGGGTGGTGGTGGACGAGGCTTTTATGGACTTTTTGCCGGGGGAGCCCACCCTGAGCTCAAACTCCAGCCCGTCGGCAATGCCCCGCAGCCAAACTTTGATCCCCTACCTGGCGGCTCATCCCAACACCATCGTCATCCGTTCCCTCACCAAGTTTTTCACCCTGCCCGGCTTGCGCATTGGCTTTGCGGTGGGGCACCCGGATCACTGGCAGCGCTGGCGGCAGTGGCGGGATCCCTGGAGCGTCAACGGATTGGCGGGAGTGGCAGTGGCGGCAGCTTTGGCCGATGAGGACTTCCGCCGGCGCACCTTGGCCTGGCTACCCGTGGCCCGAGAGCATTTGCTCAGGGGTTTGCAAGCGCTGCCCGGCTGGGATCCCTGGCCTGGTCAAGCCAATTTTGTGTTGGTGCGCTGCCCTGGCTCTGCCACGCAAATTCAGCGGGCGCTGCTGCAGCGGCACCGGATTCTGGTGCGGGATTGCCTGAGTTTTCCCGAGCTGGGAGATCGCTACCTGCGCATTGGCCTGCGCACCCTGCCGGAGCAGGAGCAGTTGTTATCCGCCTGCCGGGAGATCCTGGAGAATAGCTAGGGATTTTTCTGCGGGAGAAATTCTCATGCCCGAAGCTACCGCCTTTTGGCCGGAATGCAACGCCCCTATCGTGCGGGGGGTGGCCCATTACAGCGATCTGGAGTTGCTGCGGGCCTTTCAACGGCAGCCGGAGGTGGCCCGCTACTTCATCAGCCTGTTTTGCCGCTACTGCCAGTGGGTGGACGGGATCCTTGCCGAACATCTGCCGCCCGAGCAGTGGGCTGCCTATCGAGAGCAGGTTTGGTTGCGGCTTTACCTGCGCCTACAGCGCCTAGATGTCCACAGCCTTGTGGAAGAAGCGGCTGGCGAAGGGGATCCTGTGCTGCGACCCTGGCTGGCGGAGCAAACCCGTGAGCTGATCCAATCCTTGGATGGGATCCCCACCCGCCCTCAAGCTTCTTGCAGTCTCGACTCCACCAGAGGCGGGGCAAAGTCCTCTCTTTCACCGGCACTGGCCTGTTATTTGACTGCTGGTTTGGATACCTTGCCGGGGGATCTGCGCTTCATTCTGCTGCTGCGGGATCGCTTTGGCTGGCCACCGGTTCGCATTGCCGACCAACTCAAGGCTGACGGATATTACCTCGCCCCAGAAGACGTGGATGCCATCGTTGCCTCTGCCCGCCAGATCTTGCTTCAGAACCTACCGACAGATGTGCGTGCCCTCTATCTGGAGGCAAAGCCCTAGAAGACTGCCATAGCCCTGTGGCATGGTGGTTTATGGCAAGGTATGGGGCGCTGGCAATCCTTGTTCCCAAGGTGGGTTCTCCTGTTAGGCTGTTTCCGGCTGTAACAGTGGATCGGCATTGTTTGCTCTCCGACTTTACATCAAGTTGAGTGTGGGCTGTCTATGAGTCCTTCTCCGCTTCCCCCAGACCCTACCCAACCCCTGTCTCCGGCACAGCAGTCCCATTCACATCCAGTTCCTCAACTTGCTCTTCAGGAGGCGCTGAGCCATCTGCATTTGGATGTGCTGAAAGAACTGGAGCGATTCCGCCTCTGGCAGCGTTTGCAGCGCATGGACTCTGTCCCGCCCCCACGAGCAGGTCAGCTTGGGAATACCAGCTCTGTACAGCGCCCTTCACCTGTGCTCATTCAAGAGGTGGTGGAAGACTTGGAAGAGGAAGAGATGCCGCGGCCCTCCGGGGCCTTTTCGCCCCTCTGGGTCTTGCTGCTGTGGGTGCTTTCCTGCGCGGGGATTGGCTTTGGGGTGCGCTGGCTGATCTGGCCGGAAGAACTGTCCCTGCCCCAAAGTGCTGCCAGCAGGGCGGAAGAAGGGATCCCTGCCCAGCTGGATTTGGCTCAGTTGCCCCTGATCCCACTGGAACCGGTGGAAGGGCAGGTGGGAGAGGAGTTCTATTCTGGTGGCTTGGATCCCGGTCGGTTGTCCCTGGGCTTGGCGGCCACCCCAGACTGGAAGGACTTGCAGGTGGATCCTCTTCAAGGCGTTCCTAACCTGCTGGACAGCCTGCAGACCGACTTGGCCTTGGCTTCCAAGGAACCCTCTCCCCCCAGCTTGCAAACGGTGGAGCAGTTGGCAGCCAGCCTGGAGCGCCCGTCCCAACCTTCATCGCCTACTTCTGCGGGATCCCAGAACGTGGTGCCCCTAAGCGACAACAGCGTAGACTCTCTGGGGCCGAACCGCGGCGAGGGAACCTTCTTGGTGCTCACTACCTACTCGGGAGATGAGAGCTTGGCACGTGCTCGAGAAGTTTCTGATGGGGCCTTTGTCAAAGATGTGAATGGCCAGAAGTTTGTGCAGTTGGCAGCATTTAAGCAACTGGAGTATGCCCGCTATCATGCGGAAACCCTGAAAAATAAGGGCTTTAACGTTACAATTGCTGAGCAGTAACTTTGGCCATCCCGTCACTGCTGACCTGCGCCAAAACCCAATTCATCCTGGTTGGCAGCAAACTTTGTATTTCAGGGATCCCATCTTGGGAGAAGAGCTGGAGTCGATCCCATTGTAGTCATTTCAAGTTAGGTTAAGACGCTTCCCAACTGCTCAGCGGTGCCGCCCAAGCCTTCCACGCCGCTTCCGCGACCACCCCCAGGCAATGCGACGGAACAGTTTCATTCCTCATTACGGTCGTTTCATTCCAACTAGGACACTGCACTCACACCTAAAACAACACTAAAACAAACGTTAAATGCACAGGGCCAGAGGGCTTTTCAAGGACTCCGTCCCGCTGGCGCGATCAGCAGCCCAGGAGTCTCACCCTAACCTGAAATAACTGAAACGACTATAAAATGACTGCGGCCGGCTGAAGACCGGAAAGGGTCTTAAGTTGGTTCGGAATAACTGGCTATAGATCCCGAATCCAAGGGATCCGAGAGAGAGGTAGCCGCCGCCAGATCCCTTCACTTCCTTCTGGATCGAGCAGGCGCCAGGCCAGCAACCCGGTTGCCGAGAGGAAAACCAGGGCCAGCAACAACGCAAGGGCATTCTGTAGGCTTTTCAAAAAGGGCCAGAGGCGGGCTGTGCTCGGCCCCACCTGAGCAGCTCCAGACCGCTGCCGCGCCTGGGCGGGGGGGTTCCCGGAAGCTGGAGAGGAACTCAAGGGACGGGCAGGTGGAGCGAGGGTAGAGGACGTCAACTGGGCGGCAGGAATGGGTGGCCCTGGTAACCGATTCAAAGCCATAACCACAGCCTGAGGGCGCTGCTGCTGACGCATCCACCGGTTCAGCTCTGCCAGAGAGATGGCACAGAGGTTGTTGAGACCCAGACCCTGAATTTGCCCCACCAAAGGCCGGTCGTTGCTGACCAAAACCACCAGCGTTCCCGGCTGCTGCTGGGCCAGGGCATAGGCGCATTCGGCAATCGCTTCTTCCAAACGTACCCTCATGGACTGATCGCCGGCACCAGCACCACCCACCAGGGCACGGGCTTCTGAGACGGCAAACCCTAGACTGGGCCAGTGGCGCAAAAACTCGCGGGCTGTCGATTCTTCTTGGGGATCAATAGCCTGCCGGCTCAGGCGTTCTAGCTCGGCCATCACTGCCTGCGGCAGCACACACACCCCAAATCGAGCCCACTCTTGCCATAGAGCCAGACGACCGGCCAGGATCACCGGGCTATCGAAGACGAGGAGAGGCGGGATCTCGGCCATGGGATGCGCCAGCGTTGGACTTAACCTCAATTGTGCAGCTTCCCCGAAGACTTGGGTAGCAGGGATCCCTCTGCCAGGCAGAGGCGGATGGCCAGTGGGTAGAGGCGGTGCTCCTGGGTCTGGATGCGCCGGTAAAGGGATTCCACGGTATCTTCGGGCAGAACCGGCACGGCTGCTTGGGCCACGATGGGGCCACTGTCCATTTCCAAGGTGACCCGATGGACAGTGCAGCCGGCAATTTTCACGCCGCACTTCAGGGCTTGTTCAACAGCCCGCAGGCCCTTGAAGCTGGGCAGCAGGCTAGGATGCAGGTTCAAGACGCGATCCGGGTAGGCGGACAACAACACCTGGGTAACCAGGCGCATCCACCCGGCCATGATCACCCATTCCACGTGATGCTGCCAGAGCACTTGGAGGATAGCTGCATCCAGGTCTTCGCGACAGGGGTAGTCTCGGTGGTCGAGCAAGACGCAAGGGATCCCTCGCTTTTGGGCCCGCTGCCGCACATAAGCTTTGGGATTGTTGGTGATGACCACAGCAATCTGGGCCTGCAGTTCCCCAGCCTCAATGGCTTGGGCAATAGCTTCGAAATTGCTGCCATTGCCGGAAGCCAAAATGCCAAGGATCCCCGGTTGAGAGGGCACTGGGATCCCGTCGGGATCCGGCCAGAGTAAGCTGGGTAGGTTCATGAGCGCTTGGTGGGAAAGTCTGCAGCCCCGCTATTTTAAACCCAAACAGATTCCCTTCTGGTTCTGGCCAGGTTGATCCAGAGAGGGATCCAAAAACTTGACCGTCGCCGGCTTTGACAGGCGCACCCGCGCCATCGAGCGCTGCACGGATCAAGCCCAAGAGGAGCTGCGGGAGATGCCTCAAGAAATGCGGAAAATGCAGCAGGAGATCCGCGATCTCTCAAGCTCCTCCAAAAATAGGCCAAGTCGATCAAGTCGATCCCAGCAGTTGAGGCCGGATCTTATGGACTCCGTCCCACTGTGGCGAGCGGCCACCTGATCTAGAGTGGGTCTAGAGTGGGAAAGCATGGGCAGTGGGTGTGAGAGCATGGCTCCTTTGCAACGACGACGCCGGCGGTTTTGGATTTGCAGCATGGTAGTCATCCTGTCCGGGTTTATGGGATCCCTGCTGGCGGGATCAGCGCAGAACCTGGGAGCACAAGCCCAGCAGGGCCTGACTCAAGCCCAACTGGAGCAAGCTCAATATGTGCGCAGTTGTGGTGGTTGCCATGTGGCGTTGCCCGCCCAAGTGTTGCCCACTGAAACCTGGCGACGGCTGCTGCAGGATCCCAACCACTATGGCCAGCAGATCCAGCCCCTGAGCGGTGTGGCTTTACAACTGGCCTGGGGCTATTTGCGGCCCAACTCCCGGCCCCTGCGACAGGGGGAACAGGTGCCCTATCGCTTGGCAGATTCTCGCTATTTCCGTGCCCTGCATCTGCAAGTGGAGTTTCCCACTCCTGTGCGGGTGAGCGCCTGTGTGGATTGTCACCCCAGGGCCAATGGGGGGGATTTTGCCAGCCTCTCTGCAGAATGGCAATCTTGAGGAGCGCAACTGAGGCAATGCAGGTGGATCTGGCCACCATTCTGGCAGGCTATGCCCAAGGCTACTTTCTGATGGCCGACGAAGAGACGGGATCCCTGGCCTGGTACGGCACCGACCGGCACGCGGTGATCCCCCTCGATGAGCGATTCCACTGCCCCCGTTCATTGCGGCCCTTGGTGCGCAGCAATCGCTTTCAGGTGCGGCTGAACTGTGCTTTTGAGCAGGTGGTAGAGGGCTGTGCCGCTCGTCCCCAAACCTGGATTAGCCCCGAGCTGAAGCAGATTTACGCAGCTCTGCACCGGTCTGGCTTTGCCCACAGCTTTGAAACCTGGCAGGGAGAGACCTTGGCAGGCGGGATCCTGGGTATTGCCCTTGGAGCGGCGTTTATCGGCGAGTCGATGTTCTACCGCATCCCCAACGGCTCGAAGGTGGCCTTGGTGAAGTTGGTGGAGCACTTACGGGAGCGGGGCTTTCGCCTATTCGACGCTCAGTTGATGAACCCGCACCTGGCCCGTTTTGGTGCCTTTCTCATGGATGGACAAGAGTACCTGAAGCTATTGCAGCAGTGCCTGGGGATCCCTTGTCGGTTCAATTAAATCTGCAATGTTACGATAGCCGCCGACAAAACATTGCAGCGGCTCTTGGTGGAAAATAGAAAGGGAATCCGTCCCGCTGTTGCAGGCGGATACATCCTGTGGTGGGCCCACACATGGGATCCGATGGGGAGGTTGCCATGAGCCAAAAGCTTCTGTTTGTCTGTCTGGGTAACATCTGTCGCTCTCCTACTGCTGAGGGCATCACCAATCACCTTTTGCGCAGCAGCGGCCATAAGGAAGCAATTATCTGCGACTCAGCAGGTACGGCAGCCTATCACATCGGCAGCCCCCCAGATAGGCGCATGCAACAAGCAGCCCGATGCTATGGCCTAGAGCTACAAGGCAAGGCCCGCCAGATTCGACCTGCCGACCTGCGCGAGTTTGACCTGATCCTGGCTATGGATCGACAAAATTACCGCGACATTCTCAGCTTGGATCCCCAGGGAAAATATGCCGAGAAAGTGCGCCTGATGTGCAGCTATTGCCGCTCTCATTCTGACGAAGAAGTTCCGGATCCCTACTACGGGGGTGAGGCTGGATTCCATTACGTGATCGAGCTGCTCTGGGATGCCTGTAGCGGCTTGCTGGAATCCCTGGTTCCCGGGATCCAATGCCCACCGTTGCCGCCCCGTGCTTGAGAGCTTGTGTGTTTACTTATAGTCAATTCAAATGGCGATGAGACGGTAGCCAGTACAATAGCTCCGTTCGCGATAGTCGTTCCGAATAAGTCTGGGACATTTGCCCTGCCTTCGATCTCTAACCGGCCAACACAAACATACCCCTTATCTGTCTCCCAAAGCAGACTATGGGAACCTGGGATCCCCAAGTTGCTTTCCTGCAGTCTGAAACAACCATATATCCTGGCCCAGAGGGATCCTCATCTAACTTAATTGCCTCTATTTCCGATCTTACTCTGTTCTGCCAATCTCTAGAAGGCACGAACCACCTCCCGGAGAACGGATTCTTGCAGATAGGGCTTGAGGGAGTCAGGCGTACCTAGATCAACCGGACTCTCTAAAATTTCCTCTAGATATCGTTTCAAGCGTGCAAAAGTGAACAATCCAACTGGACGGTCAAACTCTACTAGCAGATCGATATCACTGTCTGTTTGCGCTTCATCCCTTGCTACTGAACCAAAGAGCATTAGAGACTTTACGCCAAAGTCCTTCAGAGTGTTCTGGTGATTTGCCAGTAATGTAAGGACTTCCTGTTTTTGCATTACCCAACCTGCAATGAAAAGAAAAGTCCATTAGGAATTATAGCTCACCTATTTCCTCTCAATTACGACTCAAACAAAGATTCATAACGCTTTGCAGGTCGCAGGCACAGTTGAGCCGAGGCACACCTTGCAGAGGACAGGGATCCCTGGGTTCCCGCAATGAGGGCATTTGAGCTTGCTCATCATCTTGTCTCTGGGTACATCTAACGGCACGCACATCTTGCCTTGCCATTAACAGCCAGTTCAAGAAACTTGTCGTCTTTGGGATCACGACACGTCGCCACGCGCTCTACAATCTCCACCAAGACGCCATCTCTAACGAAAGTGCTCAAGAACTCCATCCGTTCTTCCTCGGTTATATACCTTTCAAATCCTTTGCGCCGCAGGACATCGCTCAATTCTTCTTCTTTACACGTGGGGTGGGAACACAGTGTGACTTGAGGGGGGAGAAATCAACCCCGTCATCCCTCACCGTGAACCTTAGCCTCCCTGCTTGCAGTGGCACCCTGCATGTCTTATCAAGGAACCCATCCCAAATCGGATTCTCGATTTCGGTCCCGTACCTCATTACGCATCTCCCCCCCGCCTTACCCGCCACTTCGATGGTCGTAGAGCCGAAGGCGAAGAAGACCAACCGCCGCTCAGGAGTACACGCGCCGAAATCGATCTCAATATCAGCGCGCCCTCCCTGAGCGTGAGTCGGTACAGATGTCAGTGGCAAGACGAGCAGCGCCGAGGCCATAACCCTGAGAGCTATACATCTCTTCATCGGCAGACTTCTCATTATGAACCGCATCGATCAGCCATCTAACGGCCTGCGCTTCACCTGCGCCGCGAAGCGCAGCGGAGCGGTGTCAGGTGGAAGCGCGTGTTGGGCGGCGTAGTTGTTGTTCATGGTCTGTACTTCCGGTTTAAGGTGTCTGCCGCCCATGCTAAGGCGATTGAAGATTCATCGGTAACATGAATCCAAAACCTTGCGCCAAAATTATTTTTATCTTGGAACGTTCCTATAAGCTTGCCATCTTCTTCTCGAACATAGAATCCAATACCCTTAATTGATTTCTGCTTGTCGTAAGGCAATGAGTTCGCTGTTACTATCCATGGGTTTTCCCGCCAAACTTTTTCCACGAAATCTCTAAACCCAATTGGGTAATGGTCATCTCTAAACGATGGCTCTTTTTTATTTTCGGCTGGTATTAGTCTTACCGGCTTTGGGTTGCGGATACGAAAACCTGTTAAGTAAATCTGCCCTATCGGACTTAATTCGTAAACAGACTCCCCATCAACAACAATCTCTGCCAATAAAACACGAAGCTTTTCGTCAATTTCACCTAATTCACTGCGCGAAAACGCTCCGCCGCGTTCAAAGTCTGTTAGTACATCTGCATTTTGTGCAAGAATTTCGTAGTCGAATGATATGGGCAACGGAGGAAAATCTATAATTTCCGAAAATCTCTCGTGTTTATAAAAAACAGGTATGTTCAATGCCTGCCCAACAATAACGGCTATTGCTATTTGCGCTTTGTATCCGCCAGTTGCGTCAATGGCGACATATTCAGCACCACCAAATCTTTGTATATATTCGCCAGCTTTGCGAACAAGATTTCTTAAGCCGTGAACTCTAAAATCTGTGGGGCGCTCATCTTGAAGATTATCAACAGTTTGATATTCGAGATTTCGTAAATTGAGGTCGGTACGTCGTTCAAAATAGCGCTTTAGAAATTCTCCTGTGTTTTTTCCTTTAGGAGTATCCGAAACAAGAAAAATTAGATTTTCAAGTTCAAGCCAGCTTTTTCTTCGGGCTTCTTCTATTGTGTTGATTTCAGCGCCGCACACTCTGTCGGTTGGCGAGACTCTAAGCATCTCTTCAGCTAAATTTGTCCAATTTTGTTCATCATAAGCCTTGCGAATATTTTCCCAATTTGATGGCACATTGGGTGTAGTTGCTGACAAACGACTTAAGTTGCCTTCAAAAAGACTTGTTCCAACCGTGCATATCAAAGTATTTCTCTGGGGCATAAAATCTCTCCCAACTTGAACTTAGGCGAAGCCGCCCAACGTCTGAACTCACCCGCGGCCACTGGCTTTGGATGATATGAACAGCTTAGCATACGGTCGGGTGCAGTGACTTGTTATGTTGTGTAAATTTTTCCACCGATCGGTTCAACTACCCACAGACCCCAGCGCCCCTTCACCAACAACCTTGACTAGGCACAAGTCTAGCGCTGGCAACATAACGGCCGAACTCACCCGCCACCCCAAACCAAGGATCCCAATCAGTAATCTACCTCAAGGTCGGGTGCAGTGACTTGTTATGTTGGGTGACTCTCTCTACCTAGATCTATCTGGATCCTCCAAGACCAGCCTCCCCAGGGATCCTTTGACCCAATCATCCACAATCTACCAGGGCTGGCAATATAACGGCTGAATTCACCCGCCACTAGTTTTGAGTAATGGATGGATTATAGCATCAGGTTGGGTGCAGTGATTTGTTATGCCTCAACCCTTCCATAATTCATATCCCTTTCGTTTTTCTTCTTGAATATTGTCAATTGACAGCCCCACATACAATAAAATCTTTTCAGCGTCTTTTCTCGCATCATAGCTACTAAACTTTTCATTTGACAGAGGAATAATTTCCCCCGAACCTGTTCGCAGAAAAAGAGAGTAAAAAAGTGTTTCTCCATCATCAAGCTCCTCAATAATTACAGAACGAAGTTCATTTAAGCTCCAAATTCTAGGTTTATAGAGATATCGCTTTATGCTCAAGTATCCTGCGACTCTCTGAACAATTCTGTATTTTTCTTTGTCAAAGGTGGTAACTTTTTCGTGCCCAAGAAGAATACAACCACATAAGATTGAAATAAAAAGAGACAGAAGTGCAAGCCCTAGCCAATAAGTAGATATAATTCTTTGAATATTTGGGATTATAAGCAGAACCTGAATAATCGAGTTATAAAAAGCAAATCCACTTAAAACACCTATAAGCAACCAAATGAGTTGAAATGCAATACCATTATCACCATACTGTATTCTATCTCTAATTTGGCATAACGGCTAAGCTCACCCGCCACCAGTAGTTTTGAGTAGTGATTGGATTGTAACATCAGGACGGGTGCAGTGATTTGTTATGTTGTGTAAATTTTCACTAGTCGCTTCCACTACCCACCGACACCAGCGCCCCCTCACCAACAACCTTGGCTAAGCACAACTCTGGCGCTGGCGACATAACGATGGCGATCAGCTGCGGCGCGGAGCGCCGTCAGCTGCATCGCATTGTTATGCGGCAGGCTGACTAACTTGGCCGTCACGGTGAACGAATCCGGTGACGCTGTCGCCAACATGCAGCCTGACCATCTTGCCGCGCCTTGCCAGATAGCGAGGCCCCGCAGCGATAAGTACGATGATTCCCCAGCACGTAATTAGCGCTCCAGTGATGTTGACCACGAACGGCGAGGAAATATCCGAGGTAAAAGCGACGTCGACCGTAGCATGAAAAATCGCCACAACGAGAATGCTGCCACGACTCTCGTTATAAAGCCATGTGAGCAATACCGCACCCGTGAGCAAGCTGAAGAACCAACCGGTGACGCCTGGCACATTCATGCTGGTATAGCCGGGGCGGTAAAAGAAAAGCGGCAGGTGCCAGAGCGCCCATCCGCACGTAAGTAGCAGCGAAGCGACCAGAGCGGAATGGCGGGTTTGCAGTCGAGGAAGGGCGAACCCTCGCCAGCCCGCCTCTTCGCCAAAGCCGAACGAGACAATGTTGTAAACAAGGAATCCGAGAGCTGAAAACTGCAAGAATTCGCGTGATCTGCCGACGCCCGACAGCGACACGCTCTCCCCATTCAGCAGCGATGCCGCAACGACGGCGAGTGCAAGAAGAACATAGGGGGCAAAGAGCGCGACTGCGACCCAGACGAGTCTCCCGCGCCACAAACCCATGCGTCGTAGCAGATCCGCCGGTCCCGCCAGCCCGGTTTCCATGGCGGACACGAGGAAGGCTGCGGTGATTGGCCCCAAGGCGCCGAGTGCATGGTGATAAGGAATTACCGGCAACCCGTGTATGCCAAACGCAGGCAGCCACAGCGGTGCCCAGAGTACCCACGAAATGCCATAGGCGAGAGCAAAGAACGTTGCAAGAGGGTGACGACGACACATGCTCGATGGTCGCATGGTTTCAGAGTACACCGGGAGGTCCTGCCGCATAACGGTGAAGTTGTGTGGCGGCAGATAACCTTAGAATACCCACCAATAACCTCTGTTCCGTCCGCACCAACGCAGTGTTAGATGCCTGACAACCTGACAACTTTAACAAACTTTACCTGACGACCCTTGACCTTATATCAAAGTATAAGGTTTACTATGAGCTTATCAGGCTGTAATGGAGTGATGTCAATGTTTCAAGTGGGGGAAGTCTCGCGTCTGTTAGATATTAATCCACAAACCCTTTACTTTTATGAGCGAATTGGGTTAATTCCATCCCCACAGCGCACAGAAGCAGGGTATCGGCTATTCAGTCAACAAGATGTGGAGCGGCTTACCTTTATTACACGGGCTAAATCTTTGGGGCTTAGTCTAGATGAAACTAAAGACATTCTTGCGTTAAAGGATGGGCGATCGCTCACTTGTCAGGCGGTTTATGAACGTCTCAGCAAAAAAGTTAATGAAATTGAAGATACGATTCGCCAATTACAAATTCTTCATAATGAGCTAACACCACTGGCTCAACAGTGCTATGCCAATTTGCAAAAAAATGATCAAGAATGCGTTGTCCTAGATCAGTTTCAAGTCAAGCCTTTGAGAAATTAATGCTATTGCGATCTGACGTAAACATTGGGAGGAAAATTCTTATGAAACCGATCACAGTTGAAGTACTGGGAACAGGCTGCAAAAAATGTCAGCAACTAGAAGCTAATGCCAGAGAAGCGATCGCTGCACTTAACCTAGAAGCAGAAATTTTTCACATTACTGACCCCATTGAAATTGCCAAGCGAGGAGTTATGTCTACACCTGCACTGACTGTTAATGGTAAGGTCGTGGGTAAAGGTAAAGTGATGACCAGTGAGGAAATTCAGCGACTCTTACAGATGTAGAAGAGAGGACAAACAATGTTCGATCCGTTTTATCCATTCGACTGGCTGGCAACACAGATCGTCACTCGTCTATTAGGACTGTCAGTTGAATCTCATCTCGGAGCTAGCTTGCATTTTTTCCTTTACGATGTCCCCAAAGTTTTGACCTTATTGATTGTTATTAGTTTTGTTGTGGGAACATTTCAGAGTTTTTTGCAACCTGAAAACGTGCGGCA
The DNA here is from genome assembly GCF_054058415.1 of Thermostichus sp. MS-CIW-38. Classification (NCBI taxonomy): domain Bacteria; kingdom Bacillati; phylum Cyanobacteriota; class Cyanophyceae; order Thermostichales; family Thermostichaceae; genus Thermostichus; species Thermostichus sp. MS-CIW-38. Next base: position 53,952 of record NZ_JBSSAH010000001.1, read on the forward strand.
ATGGTTAGAAGGTAAGCGCACTTTGGGCGGAAATATTCTAGCGGCGATGGTGGGGATTGTCACACCTTTTTGCTCTTGTTCTGCCGTACCCCTATTTATTGGTTTTTTGGAAGCAGGTATCCCTCTGGGTGTGACATTTTCTTATTTGATTTCTGCCCCAATGGTAAATGAAGTAGCTGTTGTACTGTTGTGGGGGTTATTCGGGTTAAAAGTCACACTTCTATATATTGGCTTTGGGGTTGGATTAGCGATCTTAGCTGGTTATATCATCGGATGGCTCAAGTTGGAAAAATGGGTTGAATCTTTTGTATGGCAATTTCAAAAAGCCCACCAAGACAATGCTCAAGAGGACAACCTTAACGCCAATCATGTCACTTGGAAACAGAGGTTTCAGCAGGGATGGTTTCAGTCCAGTGAAATTGTGCGATCGGTATGGCTTTATGTCGTTGTCGGTATTGCGATCGGTGCTGGAATTCATGGCTATGTCCCAACCACTTTAGTTACACAATTAGCAGGGTCTAGCAACCCATTCGCTGTTCCTGTTGCTGTAGTGTTGGGTGTACCTCTCTATGCAAACATTGCTGGTGTTATGCCAATTACCGAAGCATTGGTTAACAAAGGAATGCCGATGGGTACTGTATTAGCGTTCACAATGGCTGTGACGGCTCTCTCATTGCCTGAGATGGTCATCCTGAGAAAAGTTCTTCGCCCTCAACTTTTAGCTGTGTTTATTAGCCTAATGACTTTTGGAATCATCAGTATCGGCTACCTGTTTAATGCACTCCTTGTCTAACTACCCCTTTGCTCTCAATCAGGACTGGGAGGATAGCCACAACCAGGGAATAAGGGCATCTAACGGTTGAACTCACCCGCCACCAGTATAGCTAAGCATACAAAGGTTGGCATGATATGGGTCGCTGGGCGTAGCCCCACATTGGTTTCCCAGAATCTTAAGGCGACAACCTTAACCTACCTAGCTATAGTTTTGGGTAATGACTAAAGTATAGCTTCAAGTCGGGTGCAGTGATTTGTTATGTTGCACTTACAATTGGTAGCAAATATTGATACGAGTTTCTAATTTGCTATTCAAAATCTTCATCATTAATCCTTTTCAATGAGGATTGATTGAATGCTTTAAAGGTTAGATTTGGGTACTGTTGCACAATAGCTCTCAATTCTTCAAAAACTGGGCTCGCACCCTCAACCCCAGTTACAACGCACCAGATACGCGCTCGTGTAAGTGCAACAAAGGCTTCGTTACGCTTCTGTAGTTCTGACTCTCCTCTCCAAGCTAATGGCTGGGTAGCACAATGAAATCTGCAAGCATAAACCTTCCACGCCTCATTGCCCTTGGCTCGGAAAATTGTTGAGATCGTGATGCAGTTATCCATGCGAAAGATATCCAGATTTGTATCAACACCTGCAATAACGCTTTGGATACCTCGCCTTGAGAGTTTAGATTTTATTGCTTCAAAGTACTGCTGTTCTTTATCACCAGTGGGGCAAGTAATCAACAAGTCCCAAGGGTCGAAGCCTAACTTCAGATCTTCCTCCACTTGTTGAGCAATCCATTCCTGCTCTTCCAACTCATCCGAAAAAGTCTGGATGCGTAAAGGTGAGCCTAAAGCGTCCTTGTGAGGAAAATCATCACTGTCTATGGGGTGAGGGCTGTTTTTTGCCTCGCGCGTAACTGTGACTGTTTTGCCAGCTTTGACACTTGCATCTGAAAAATCTCCATCCAGAACAGTGTAACCTAGTTTTTCCCAATCCTCTTTGTTACTCACTCCTTGCAAACAACCCTCTTGTCGCAGTAAGCCCATGTTGATAGCGTGAGCAGCCATGAGAAGCATTTTAGGTGTTCGGTAGCATCGGTTTAAATTGTGTGCCTTGCGCAGTCCTCCTTCGTAGGTAGGGCTGGTTATGGTTCCATCAGGAAGTTTGTTCCCACCTAAATCTACTACTGGTGTTCCATCTGGATTAAGCCCAAAGATATGCAAAGGACGAGGTACCGTCAGGGTTCCAATCCCCTGTGCTTCGTCGTATGCCCAATAAAGTCGTTTTGGGTCAGATAAACTTTTATAAGCTAATCGATAGAAGGATGGGGGCAAATCCTGTCCTTCGTCTATCAAGATCGCATCAAAAAGTACAGGTATGTTTGGTACATTTTCTTCTAAAGAATCACAGATGTATTGAAAAGCTTCTGACGGAGAGCAGGAGCGTCCAAGACTATGTTTAACGTCGTTGACACTCAGAGGACGTATTCCCGATTTTTGGGCTAAGTTACGGTAGAAACCGTTACGCTCTCTTGAACCCCAAGCATGTAGTACTTGTACATTGTGCCAGTCTGGTTCTACATCTCCTTCATCTTGCCGAACCATTTCACGATAGTAAAGACCAATTAAACCTATGATTTGGTCGTAAAGTGCCCGTGTAAAAAAAACAAAAGCAATTTTCCAGTCAGGGTGCGCGGCATGGATTTTTGCGGCTCTCTTGGCAAATAGAACGGTTTTCCCTGTTCCTGCTAATCCTCTAACACGCTGAGGGCCATCTGGAACCTCAAAAGCTACCTTTTGCTGTTGATCGTCCAGAAAACGAAGGCGAGATTCCAGATAATGGATGACTCTTAAAGGATTTTCGGGTGGTGTTCCTGTGGGTATGGCTCTAGCTTCTTGTCTTGGTAGCGAACCGCCCAGTAAAGCAACTATGTTTTGCCACTGTTCATCAGATAGAGGACGCTGTGGATTTTCGCAAGCGCCCAACTGTAGTTTTTCTCGGAGAGTCGATGGCTTCAGATCCTCCTCCAGCAAAACAACGCCATGGGTACACGGCAAGTCAGAAAATCCTTTATCTTGCCATTCTTGCTCTTTAACAAAGGGTAATACCACTCTGTAGTGTGAGGCGACCAGTCCTCGTGTTTCTCTTCGTTCTGTGAGTTTCGCACTTATTGCAAACATGCCATCCTCAGCTTGAAGCATAGGCAATTCCTCTTCCCTATGCCAATTAGTCATTTTCCACTGATGCCCTTCGATACTTTCAATGTTAGCGATACTGCACCCTTTACACTCAAATACCCACAATCCTAAATCTCTGTGCATAAAGATAACGTCAGGTTCTCTGGTGAGATTGCCTGTGCGTTTAAAAATTGGATACCTAAAGTAAGCTACGCATGGCTCATTCTGAAATGTCTTTTTGAGGCATTCCCAAAACTTTTTCTCTGCTGTGTTTGGGTTAAGTGGAGCATAGTTCTGGAACTTACCTTCTGACATGCTGTCTCCAAATGACTAAACTAAATCTATTTGACTAATAAGACAAGCAATATAACGGCTGAACTCACCCGCCGCCAGCAGTTTTGGGTATTTCTCGAATTTTAACATCAGGTCGGGTGCAGTGACTTGTTATGTTGTGTAAATTTTTCCACCGATCGGTTCAACTACCCACAGACGCCAGCGCCCCTTCACCAACAGCCTTGACAAGGCACAGCTCTGGCGCTGGCAACATAACGGCCGAACTCACCCGCCACCCCAAACCAAGGATCCCAATCAGTAATCTACCTCAAGGTCGGGTGCAGTGACTTGTTATGTTGGGTAACCCATCAGCCCCAAAAGCATCAGGATCCCCAGCCTCGTTTTGTCCAAGTGGTGCGGAATGGACCCCAACGGAAGATTTTTCTGAATCGCCAGCTCATAGAGTGTGTTGTCCTTTCATAATCGCTTGCCAATTTGGTAACCGAGCACGGCGCCTGCCACGAAACCCCAGAAACCCAAAACTAATGCACCGACGATTCCGAGTATTAATCCGCCAAGGATGCCGTGGGAAGAATCAAATTTCTTTGACGGAGATGTGGTCGATGACGGAGTACCACTAGGAGTAGCACGTTTGCCCGAATAGATAGTATTAAAAACTGATTCGTCAGGTTGTGAAATTGGGCGTCGAATCTGTGGAGATAGCGATACAGACGGCTTGACTCCAAGCCATTGGCGAGCTTCTTCCTCGCCTGACAATATTTGAACTTGAGACGGAAGTTCAATTGTCATCTGCAGTCTGTCCCGATACAGTCTGTCCCGATACCTACCAATTACGCCAGTAACTTTGACCCACTTGTGAACGAGAGAAAGAGGATCAACTTTATCACGGCGGAACGCATCCAGGGAAGTCGACCACAAAACAAGTGTAAAGGTTTGGTGTGGGTAAGAACCGAAGTTGAGGAATATGTAAGGTTGTCCGTGCTTAGTTTGTGCAGAATGGTAATCGGTAATCAGTCCGATTACTTCCACCCGGTCGCCGATATGTTCTGAGAGTGAGCCAGAAAGAGAAGCGTCAATGACTGGATACTGGCTGCGCCTTTGGGGAACAGTAACGGCTGGAGCGGGAGGGCGGACTGTGATCTTTGGAAAGGTGAAGTTGCCAGAAATGAACTGATCAAGAGACGGAACTTTATCGAATTCGAGCCTGCAAACACCCCTGAATCTCTCCACAAGAGGGGCAAGTTGGGAGATTCTAGAAATGTCAATGAGAAGTGGAGATGACTCGACATCTGCAAAGTCATTTGAGCAAAATAGGATATTCTCGCTGTTGTTGTACTTGTGCCAGAGAGGGGGCGAAGCGGCGACCGCTGAAAGACCGAGATATATCACGATGGCCGAAAACCGGTCAATCGTTGAATTGTAATGAGCAGCGGTTCTTGAAGGATGCTGATAGTTAAGATGTCCGATCTCATTTGTCTTAAGGCTGGAGAGTTCGGGGAGGTAGAATCCATCGTAATCGATAAGGTAGAGCTTCCCTTGCTTGACGAGAATATTACCATGCTGGAGATCCCCGTGAGCTACTTTGAGGCTTTCGAGACGTTGCACCAAATCGACAAACTCTGGAATGAGCTTAGAAATCTCTCCAGGCTTAGAGATATTGATATTGCGGTCGATGAAGGTGTTCAGAGTTTCGCCATCGAGCCACTGCATCTTTATGATGGGATGCCACTGGTTGCCAACTCTAATTCCTTCATTAAGACAAATGGCCTTTACAAAAAAACCGTCTGTACAGGTTTGCAGGAACCGCCCAATAGCTTCATAGCGTCTCTGCAAATCTGGAATGGTTCTGGTGAAACAGCGGACTGCCCAATGTTGCGAATGATTTTTGAGATGAAATGTGGTTGTGAACCCTCCGGAGTAAGGCTTAGGAATTCCGAACTGATCAGGTTCTGGGATGGAAACCTTTAATTCCGGATCGCTGAAAGCTGTGTTGGGGTTTTGAACTGCAGCTAAGTATTCATCGCCTCTTGGTAATGGCATAACAAATTCAGAGCCTCACTAAGAGTAAGGTGATGTCATCATTTTTCAGGCGGGTAGAACGACGCGCATCATTCGCCCACGCTTTGAATGATTCCTGAGGCGACGAATTCTCGGTAAAACCGTAGAGAATGTTCCAGGGCTTTTCATTGTTCTCATGCTCGGTGAGGAACCAACACGCGAGGGCATCTGTGGCAAGTAGCAAGAGATCGCCTGATTGCCATTCTGCAGTTTGGCGCTTGACTTTCTCCCAGAGTTGCGAATTGCGGGCCAAATTGGTGGAAAGCAAAGTCGGAGAACTTCCAAATTCGCTTGCGCTGGAAATGGGAAAAGAGAGGACAAGATCATCATTGCGGACTTGAAAGAGACAACTGTCACCGACTGCTATTGCTGACCAAGATCCCGATTCGTTTGAATCGTTTGAGTTTGAGGTGAGTTCGACGCCGAGCAGCGTTGCGAAGGCTCCAAGGCGAACCTTTTCTTCTGCAAACCAAGGCAATGGTCTACGGTTTACAAAAGTGTGCCATCGCTTCGATAATATTTCCGTGCGGGCCTGCAGAGCCTGGATGTTCGTGAAGCGTTCTTTGACAAAAGCACGAGTGAGCATCTTAGCCCAATCGGATGCAAAAGAACTCTCAGTTGCACCGTCGGCAATAGCTATTGCAAAAGTCTCCTGATCGATTATGCCATCTATTTTGGGGGCGAAAGCGTCCTCGTAATCGGCTTCTTCATTGCCAAGCTTTTGCAGCCAGAAATGGTGTAGTGAGAGTCTCATAGGTTCCAAAACTAGCGCAGATTGCTTGGACGCGTTCCAATATCCAAGAAACGAATTACCGAAACGATATCAGCGTTGAAAACAAACCCACGGCTTGCCTCCGAGATATGATATCCTTCCTGTTTTGCTGCATTCTGGATGTGTGTTGGCAGTATGCTCGACATACTGAAGAGTAAGCGGGCAAACTCATCGGGCAGTCCGCTATCGGAGTCTGGAAATTCAATAGGATTAGCCTTCTGAGAAGACAAGTGAACATTGAATAGCAAAACGTTACCATCAGAGCTCGCTAATGATTTGATTTCGTTTGCAGCATCAGAAGGGTTTCCATCTGTCGCCTCACCGTCTGTTATGTTTATCACAATGGGAGGAAAGCAGGAAGGGTGCTGGGCAATCCAGTCTTGAACGATCGTCTTGGCCTGCGTTAATGCTTGGCACATTGGAGTTCCTCCGTTAGCGACGGGATCAAACCAAATTGGGAACTTGATAGTCTGTTCCACGAGCCCGCCGGCTCCATCATCCACTTTCTTGCTACGCTCCTCGATTCGAGCCGGTGAATTTGCGATTTGGCTAATGGGTGATAAATCCTTGCCAGCGAGAGAGCCCATAAAGGCTGAACCGACTGAAGCACCATAACCAATTACGCCAACATAGTAATAGTCTCGAACTCCATCGCTCTTGGCACACTTGATGACTAAGTTTTGAAGCAGCTTGTTGATTGCATCGGAGACACCATCCGCTTTTCTTTTGTTTGGCCCACTACCACCGAACGGGTCTGACATCGATCCCGACTGGTCAATGAGGAACAAGAAACAACTCGGATTGGCTCGACTAATTTCGGCTTGATATGGCATTGCGATTTCCTTTCAGATTATTACATTATTAATTGTTGACTTGTAGAATGCAGAGCCGCACTTTCACATAACGTCTCGGCAAACAACGCCGCCGTTTTGCGAACTAGCTTCCGGTACTCGAATCGGGACAGCGCCATGGCGAAGGTGAATCCAAGAAGAAGGGCAAGCAGTCCCAGGGTTGCCGCTTGAATGCTCCCGATCTGAATTCGCGTCAGCTCGTTTTGTGCTTGGCGTCCTCTGCGACCGAGTTTGTACCCCGAGCCCGCAGCGATCACCATGCATGCAAGCAGCGCGATGGCGATCAGTGCCACTGGTTGGTGATAGAGCAACTCGGTCGTCATTAAAAGCTCCCTGTCGCCTAACATGTGTTTCTGCAGCTAGATGACTGATAATCACCTAAGAAGCAGACTTTTCCATCGCCTAGTGTAATGCTGCCCTAATTTGTCTGTATAGTCAACATTTTGAGCGATAATTACCTCCAAAGGGTTTTTATCTGGCTGAATGAGCATTAACACACCCATACCTAGACTCAGAAAGCTCCTGGAGCAAGTCAGCTAGAAATCGCAGGATCCGCACACTGTACTCATAAAGTCAGTGTCGGGAGGAATGTGCAACTTTATTTGCTCTATGTTATGATAATAGTGCGGACACCAGAAACGGTTATTTAAGGCACTGGCAACGGTCGATTGGGGCTGCCGTAAACCAGCCTAGAGGTCCGGGCTTGTCTTGTTCTCTGGTAGAGCAGAGCAGGCCCAGGGCTACTAAAAGCCTACTCTGTACCGCTAAAGCGGTACGGAGTCGGGTAGTTTACTTGCCACACCTTCCGCCATAGTTTTGCCACTCATCTCCTGCAAAACGGCTACGACATCCGCACCGTCCAAGAATTGTTGGGCCACAAAGATGTCAAAACCACCATGATTTACACCCATGTGCTGAATAAAGGCGGGCGCGGGGTGAGAAGTCCATTGGATCCTTAGAAGGGGACGCTCTCTGGGGAAGGGATCCTCTTCCCCTTTACAGTACCTCAGCGATCATTGCGAATTATTACGACCTTGCCGCCATGCTCCCAGCAGGGATCCGTTTCTCTGGTAGAACGGGAAACAGACAATAGGGGATCCTGCCTATCGCGTCAGCGGGACGGAGTCCTTTCGCGTCAGCGGGACGGAGTCCTTTCGCGTTAGCAGGACAGAATCCTTTCCCCGGTTTACCCAATTTTTGCATTGCACGACGGAGAGCGACCGCATGTTTACTCTGGTTAAGCCCATCACCCGCCACGTTACCCCTGCCGAGGTAGGGGATCGCCGCTTGATGAAGGTGGTGTATGTGGTGTTGGAGCCGCAATATCAGAGTGCCCTGACGGCGGCTGCGCAGCGCATCAATGCCCACAACTCCAAGCTGGCGGTGGAGCTGGCCGGCTACCTGGTGGAGGAGCTGCGGGATCCCGCGGGCTATGAGGCTTTTCGGCGGGATCTGGAAACGGCCAATGTCTTTATTGGATCCTTGATCTTCATCGAGGACATTGCCCAGAAGGTGGTGCAGGCGGTAGAACCCCTGCGGGAACGGCTGGATGCGGTGGTGGTGTTTCCCTCCATGCCGGAGGTGATGCGCCTGAACAAGATGGGAGCCTTTTCTATGGCGCAGCTGGGACAGTCCAAGAGCGCCATTGCCCAGTTCATGCGCAAGCGCCAGCAGGGATCCAACTTCCAGGAGGGGATGCTGAAGCTGCTGCAGACGCTGCCCAAGGTGCTGAAGTATCTGCCCTTCGACAAGGCGCAGGATGCCCGCAACTTCATGCTCAGCTTCCAGTACTGGCTGGGGGGATCCCGCGAGAACCTGGAGAACTTTTTGCTGATGTTGGCGGATCGCTACCTGCCGGGGATGCGGGATCAGGTGCAGTTTGCTGAGCCGGTCACCTACTTGGAGATGGGCATCTGGCACCCCTTGGCGCCGCAGATGTTTGCCAGTCTGGCGGAGTATTTGGATTGGTACAACGCCCGCGAGGATCTGCCGCAGGACGTGAAGGATCCCTTGGCTCCCTGCGTGGGGTTGGTGTTGCAGCGCACCCACCTGGTGACGGGGGATGATGCCCACTACGTGGCCATGGTGCAAGAGCTGGAGTCGCGCGGGGCGCGGGTGGTGCCGGTGTTTGCCGGGGGTCTAGATTTCTCCAAGCCGGTGAACGAGTTTTTCTGGAACGCGCAGAAGACAGCGCCCATTGTGGATGTGGTCGTGTCGCTAACCGGGTTTGCCCTGGTGGGAGGGCCGGCGCGGCAGGATCACCCCAAAGCAGTGGAAGCGCTGCAACGGCTGAATCGCCCCTACATGGTGGCGCTGCCCTTGGTGTTTCAATCGACGGAGGAATGGGCTGCCAGCGACCTGGGCCTACACCCGGTTCAGGTGGCTTTGCAGATTGCCATTCCCGAGCTGGACGGGGCAATCGATCCCATCATCCTCTCAGGGCGGGATGCGGCCACCGGCAAAGCCCATGCCATGCAGGATCGGATTGAGTTGATCGCGGCGCGGGCCATTAAATGGGCCAACCTGCGACGTAAGCCCAAGCTGGAGAAGAAGATCGCCATCACCGTCTTCAGCTTCCCACCGGACAAAGGCAATGTGGGGACAGCAGCCTACTTGGATGTATTTGCCTCTATTCACCGGGTGATGCAGGCCCTGGCCCACAACGGCTATGACCTCGGCCCCGTTCGCGACAGCGGGACGGAGTCCTTGCTGCCCAAAACCCCGCAGGAGCTGATGGAGTCCATCCTGCACGATCCCCAGGCCCAGTACGCCAGCCCGGAGCTGAATGTGGCCGCCAAACTGTCGGTGCGGGAGTACGAGGCGCTGACACCCTACGTGAAAGCCATCGAGCAATACTGGGGGCCAGCGCCGGGGCACCTGAATACCGATGGGCAAAATCTGTTGATCTACGGCAAGCACTTTGGCAATGTGTTCATCGGGGTGCAGCCCACCTTCGGCTATGAAGGGGATCCCATGCGGCTGCTTTTTTCCAGGTCAGCCAGCCCCCACCACGGCTTTGCCGCCTACTACACCTACCTGGAGAAAGTTTGGGGGGCGGATGCGGTGTTGCACTTTGGCACCCATGGATCCCTGGAGTTCATGCCGGGCAAGCAGATCGGCATGTCGGGCGAGTGCTATCCGGATAATCTAATTGGATCCCTGCCCAACCTGTACTACTACGCCGCCAACAACCCCAGTGAGGCCACTATTGCCAAGCGGCGGGGCTACGCCTGTACCATCAGCTACCTGACGCCGCCGGCAGAAAACGCCGGCCTCTACAAGGGGCTGCAAGAGCTGCGGGAGATGATCGGCTCCTACCAAACCCTGCGGGAGGGGGCGCGGGGCATCGCCATCGTCAACGCCATCTGCGACAAGGCGCGGCTGGTGAACCTGGACAAGGATGTGGAGTTGCCCCAGGGGGACGCCGCCCAGTTGAGCTTGGAAGAGCGGGATAGGGTGGTGGGCAAGCTCTACGCCCAGCTGATGGAGATCGAGTCGCGGCTGTTGCCCTGTGGTCTGCACGTCATTGGAGCGCCCCCCACGGCAGAGGAGGCGATTGCCACCCTGGTGAGCATTGCCAGCATTGACCGCCCCGAAGAAGGGATCCTCGGCCTGCCCCGCATTCTCGCCCAAAGCCTGGGCCGGGACATCGACGAGATCTACCGCAACCGGGATCGGGGACACCTGGCGGATACGGAGCTGCTGGATCGCATCAACAAGGCCTGCCAGAAGGCGGTGGCGGCGCTGGTGCAGGAGCAGACCGACGCCCAGGGCCGGGTCGCGCGGGTGGCCAAGCTCAACTTTTTCAACATGGGCCGGCAAGCCCCCTGGTTGGCAGTCCTAAAAGAAGCGGGCTACCCCCAGGTGGATCCGGATCTTTTGAAGCCCTTGTTTGAATTTCTGGAGGAGTGCCTCAAGCAAATTACGGCAGATTATGAGCTGGGATCCCTGCTGCGGGCCTTGGAAGGGGAGTACATTTTGCCGGGGCCAGGAGGGGATCCCATCCGCAACCCCAATGTGTTGCCGACAGGGCGCAACATCCACGCTTTGGATCCCCAGTCTATCCCCACGGCAGCCGCCATCCAGTCGGCGGAGATGGTGGTGGAACGGCTGCTGGCTCGCGAGATGAGCAGTAACGGTGGCCGGTACCCGGAAACCATCTCGGTGGTGCTCTGGGGCACCGACAACATCAAGACCTACGGGGAGTCGCTGGCGCAGGTGCTGTGTTTGCTGGGGGTGCGACCCAAACCCGATGCCCTGGGGCGGGTGAACAAGGTGGAGTTAATCCCCTTGGAGGAACTGGGCCGGCCCCGCATTGATGTGGTGGTGAACTGCTCGGGGGTGTTCCGGGATCTGTTTGTTAACCAGATGGACCTGATCGACCGGGCGGTGAAGCTGGCGGCCGCAGCGGTGGAGCCACCGGAGCTGAACTTTGTGCGCAAGCACGCCTTGCAGCAGGCAGAAGAACTGGGGCTGACGTTGGAGCAGGCGGCAACGCGGGTCTTTTCCAACGCTTCCGGATCCTACTCCGCCAACATCAACCTGGCGGTGGAAAACAGCTCCTGGGAGGACGAGAGGGAGCTGCGGGAGATGTACCTATCCCGCAAGTCCTTTGCCTTCGGCTCGAATCTGCCCAACCAGCAGATGCGACAGCTTTTTGAAGCCAGCTTGAAGACGGTGGATGTGACCTTCCAGAACCTGGACTCCTCGGAGATCAGCTTGACGGATGTCAGCCACTACTTTGACTCGGATCCCACCAAGCTGGTGCAAAGCCTGCGCCCCGACGGCAAGGCCCCCTCGGCCTACATGGCAGATACCACCACGCCCAACGCCCAGATCCGCACCCTGAGCGAAACCATCCGTCTGGACGCCCGCACCAAGCTCCTCAACCCCAAGTGGTATGAGGGGATGCTCAAGCACGGCTACGAAGGGGTACGGGAGATCGCCAAGCGGCTGGTCAACACCTCCGGCTGGTCAGCTACGGCAGGCGCGGTGGACAACTGGATCTACGAAGAAACCAACGAGACCTTCATCAAGGATGAGGCCATGCGGCAGCGCTTGATGAACCTCAATCCCCACTCCTTCCGGCGCATTGTCGGATCCCTGCTAGAGGTGCATGGGCGCGGCTATTGGCAGACTTCCCAGGCCAATATCGAGCGTCTGCAGGAGCTGTATCAGGAGATCGAGGACAGAATCGAAGGGGTGGAGTAATTAATATGGTTGTTTCAGGTTAGCGTGAGACGTCTGGGCTACTGTTCGCGCCAGCGGGACGGAGTCCTTAGACCTTACGTGAAGTCGGCAAAAGCTGCAACCATGGCCGGATCCTTGCCCAGGGCTTCTGAAGCAGCAGTGGATCCTGCCAAGTTCGTTGATTACTCTATGAATCCAGCTAATCCTGGAAATCAAGGCAAGTGGATTGCCTTTGCAGAGCTTGGCTATGATGTCAGTACACCAGAGGGAAGAAGGGTGGGATTTGCTCACATTCTGCAACAGGTTACTGCTGCTCTGCCTTGCGCCTTAGCCGGGGATCCGTTTCCAACACCCTATGGAAGCCGCTATCGAGTCAAGATTGAAATTTTGGGCCTCAATCAGAAAAAAGGCACTTTAGTGACCGTGTGGCAGGTTGATAAGGAAAGTTTAATCCCTCGTTTGGTCACCAATTGGCTAGAGGTACACAATGATGAGTAAAACCACTTCTAGAATCAAGCCATACAGTAGAGTCAAAACTGTGGCAGATGTCAAGGAGTATTTCAGCGAGACCACTATTCCTGCTGGAACTCAGGGATCCATTGTGGAATGTTACTCAGATCCCACTGAAGGCTATGCGGTTGATTTAGCGGTTCCGGATTTGAGCTTGGTAGGAGGTTTTCGATATTTTAATCTCATTCTTTTTCCCGATCAGTTTGAAGTCATAGATCCCGAAACATGAAGTATCCAATGTTGAATGGACGTTCCCTCTACCCCACCAGGTCAAGCCAGCGCAGGTAGCCCTCCACCAGTTGGGATCCGGCTAGAGCGGCTACCCCTCCGCCCATAGCCAAGTAGGGGCCGAAAGGGATGGGCTTTCCCAGGCGGGCCCGCCCCTTGATCATGGCCAGCAAGCTAGCCAGCAGGCCAAACCCGGAACCCAAAAGAAGGGCCACCACCACCCCCTGCCACCCCAACCACATGCCGATCAGGGCCAACAGCTTGCCATCTCCCCCACCCATGGCCTCCCGTCGCAAGGCCCACTGGGCCAAGAGGCCAATGCCCTCCAGCAGCCAGAGGCCCAGCACAGCTCCTGCAATCCCTTCCACCAGTGACAGGCCTGTAGCGGCCAGGGATCCGGATCCCTGGAGCCACGGCAGAGCCAGGCGGGCCAAAAGCCCCACCACCAGGCCTGAACGGGTCAGCTCCTCCGGCAGCAAAAAGGTATCCAGATCGATGAGTGCCAGGGCCAGCAGCCAGCTCAACAAGACGCAGGTGAGGATCCCTTGGGCAGAAAACCCCAAAACCCCGATGCTGAGGGCAAACAGCCCTATCGTCAACGCCTCGACAGCAGGGTAGCGCCAGCTAATCTGCACCCCGCAATGGCGGCAGCGACCGCGCAGCAACAACCAGCCTAGGATGGGAATGTTCTCCGTGGGGCCCAGCGGCGTCTTGCAGCTTGGACAATGGGATCCGGGATGGAGCAGAGAAAGACCCTGCGGCAGGCGATAGACCACCACGTTCAAGAAGCTGCCCACACAGGCCCCCAGCACCAGTACCAGCACCCAGCCCAGTAGGCGCAGCTCCCAGGTGCCGTTCGCATCAGCGTTGCTCAGCCACATCATGCGAGCGTTGCGCAGTAGGGGAGAATCTCGAGCATGGCAGCCATTCCCATCGCGTCGGCAGGACGGAGTCCCTAAAGGCAGAAAAAGGAAGGATCTGCTCTGTCAGCGTAGCTCCTTGTGCCTCACCGCAGCGGCTCCAATTGCTGCAGCGGAATAAAAGTTTCCTGGGGCAGCAGGATGGGGAACTCGGAAAAGATCAGATCCCCTCGCAGGGTACGGCGGTGAATAACTACCCCCCGCGGAGGTTGCTCCAGCACTTCCGGTCGATGCTGCAGATGAAATTGATAAATCTGGCGAGCCGCTTGAAGCAGAGCGCTGTCCATGAGCTGTTTTCCTTGCCAAATTCACAACTACCCTAACGACATTCCCATCGCGTCGGCGGGACGGAGTCTTTAGACCTTTTGGGATCCCCAAAGTTCTGTCTGCCATCCCTCAGACTTTTTTAGAACGGTTAAGGCTTCTGAAAAGCCGAGGATCCCCTGAGCCGAACACCTGCTGCTTCCCAAAAGACAAGTCACCCGCCCCCGCCAGCCTAAACTTAGGATATCGCCGCCGAGGACTTATGGGTCACCTCCGCCCACTCAATTCTCGATGTCTGTCCAGGAATGGAGGCCATAGAGCACTCTGGAGTTGTCGGCAGCCAGCCTAAGACAGTTTGACGTCAGGGCTGGGGGAGATCAAATCTGGGCCGATGCTGTAGGAGGAGCCACGGTAACTGGGTTTGGGATTGAGCTTGTCTTGAAAGCGGGTGATGATCTGGATGGTGCGCTGTACATCCGCCGGAAAGATCACCACCAGGTCTCCGGGTTCGGCTTTCTCCAGAGCGGTTTCGATAGCAGTTGCCTCATCCAAGATTTCCTGCAGACGATCCCCTGCCTTTTCCTGTTCCCAACCCTGCCGGATTAGGGCGGCCACCTCGCCTGGTTCCCGTCCTCGCCGGTCATCATCTTCTTTGACGATGGCCCGGTCGAACATGCGCGCTGCCAGGACTCCCAACTCTCGTAGGTCGCTGTTGCGCCGATCCCCAGGCCCGCCGATAACCCCAATTTTTCGTTGGCAATCCCAGCGCTCCAGGGTACTTTGAATGGCTTCGTAACCTGCTGGGTTGTGGGCATAGTCCACCAACACCTGGTAGCCCCCTACATCAAACAAGTTGAGGCGACCGGGGGTCTGGGCTACAGAACTGGTGAAGGTGCCCAGCGCCATGCGGATGTCGTCGATGGAAACCCCGTGCAGGAAGGCTGCCAAAGTAGCGGCCAGCACATTTTGGATCATGAAGCTGGCCTTGCCAGAGAGGGTGAGGGGAATTTTGGTTACATCTTCTATGCGCAGTTTCCAGCCCCGTTTCAAAATTGAGATGTGGCCCTCTTCATAGACAGCTGCTATGCCCCCGGAAGCAATGTGCTTTTGAATGAGGGGATTTTCCGGGTTCATGCTGAAATAGGCCACTGTCGCCTTGACATTGGCGGCCATGGCGGCCACCAGACCATCATCGGCATTCAAGACAGCGTAGCCCCGCTCGTGTACCGCTTCCACCAAGACGGATTTGACGCGGGCCATGTCTTCTAGGGTTTCGATATCCCCCAACCCCAGGTGATCTGAGGTTACGTTGAGCACCACGCCAATATCGCATTCCGGAAACCCCAGCCCCTCTCGCAAAATGCCGCCTCGCGCCGTTTCCAGCACCGCCACTTCTACAGTGGGATCCCTGAGCACCAGGCGGGCGCTGTGGGGGCCGGTCATGTCTCCCTTGGCAATTTGATGGTTTTGGATGTAAACGCCGTCGGTGGTGGTGAAGCCGACCCGCTTGCCGATGCCTTTGAGGATGTGGGCGATCAGGCGGGTGGTGGTGGTTTTGCCGTTGGTGCCGGTGACGGCCAGGATGGGGATGCGGGTGTGGCTGCCGGGGGGAAAGAGCATGTCGATGATGGGCTCAGCCACATTGCGCGGGATCCCTTCGCTGGGGGCCAGGTGCATGCGCAAACCCGGAGAAGCGTTCACCTCGACAATGCCGCCCCCGGTTTCGTTGACGGGCTGGGCAATGTCCGGGCAGATGAGGTCGATGCCCGCCACATCCAGGCCGATGATCTGAGCTGCCCGTTCGGCAATGAAGGCGTTGTAGGGATGGATGATATCGGTGCAATCGACGGCGATGCCTCCGGTGCTCAGGTTGGCGGTGGATTTGAGGGTGCAATGTTCTCCTTTGGGCAGCACCGTATCCAGGGTGTAGCCTTTGCTTTCGAGGATACGCAGGGTCATGTCATCAACGCTAATTTGGGTCAGCACGTTTTCGTGGCCAAACCCCCGCCGCGGATCCCTGTTGACTTCGTCGATCAGCTCTTGAATGGTGGAGCGGCCATCTCCCACCACATAGGCTGGGATCCGCTTGGCCACAGCCACCAGCTTGTTGTTGATCACCAGCAGTCGGTAGTCATCCCCCACCAGGTGCTTTTCCACCAACACCACATCGGAGTATTGGCTGGCGGCATCGTAGGCGATCTCGGCGGCTTCCAGGCTGGTGATGTTGACGGTGATGCCCTTGCCGTGGTTGGCGTTAAGGGGCTTGATCACCACCGGAAAGCCCCCGACATCCTCGATGGTGGCTGCCAACTCGCTGCGGCGACGCACCGTATAGCCCTTGGGCACCGGGATCCCCATGTCCTGCAGCAGTTCTTTGGTGGCCCGCTTGTCGGCGGCCAGGTCGGCAGCAATGATGCTGGTTTTTTCAGTGGTAGTGGCTTCGATGCGCTTTTGGTAGACGCCGTACCCCAGTTGCACCAGGGATCCCTTGTTGAGGCGCAGATAGGGGATCCCGCGCAGGGCGGCCTCGTCCAGCAAAGCTTGGGTGCTGGGGCCGAAGCGGACGTTCTCTCGGATCTCTCGCAACTCTTGAATGTCCAGTTCTAGGTCGCGGCGGTAGTCTTCTCCATCCACCAAAGCCTGACAGAGGTAGACTGCAGCTTTGGCCGCAAAGCGCCCGGCCTCTGCCTCTTGATACTCGAACACGACGTTGTAGGTGCCGGGGGTGGAGGTTTCGCGGGTGCGGCCAAAATCCACTTTCATGCCGGCCAGAGTCTGCAGTTCCAAGGCCACATGCTCCACCACATGGCCCATGAGGGTGCCCTCTTCCACCCGTTGCAAGAATCCCCCATAGCAGCCGCGGGAGCACTGGTGTTCCCACAGTCCCGGCAACAGGGCCTCCAACCTTTCTTTGAAACCCGGGATGGTGTTGGTGGGTCGCTCCTGCAAGTCTTCCAGATCAAGCCGCATTTGAATCAGCTTATGACGACGGATGCTCCAGTAGTTGGGGCCACTGAGAACGCGGATGGATCGGATGCGCATAGGGTCTAGGGGAAACAGCGGGGAAGGGGACAGATAACTTAGGGTCGTTTTAGGGTCGTTTTCAGGATGCCGGCGCAGGAAACTGCCAAGGACTACATCCCGCTGGCGCGACCAGCCCTAATCTACACTCCCTTTGCCAAGGTCGAGAAAGAGTATCCTTTAATACAATTCTTTCGGCGGGCGAGCAAGGTTAAGACAACGCAATGGATCCCGCTTGACCACATCGGTACAGTGGGGGGCAGACGGGTCTGCGGCACATGGAAAGAACCTATCTGCTGGGGTTGGGCTGGATCTTGGGCCTGCTGGTGCGGGCTTGGCCCCAGGCTGCCGGGTGGGGCTGGGGGATCCTGCTGGGATTGGGGCTGGCGGGATCCCTGCTGTGCCGGCGGCAACCGCGTCTGGCCCGCACTTGGCTGGCGATGGGGCTGGTGGGGTGTCTGGCTTGGGGTTACCTGGGTTGGCGGCAGCCTTTTCCCGGCCCGACGGATATCAGTCTGTTGGCCCCCCAGCAGCAGATGAACTTGGTGGGCACCGTCCTCTCGGAACCTCGTCCCACCCGCAGCGAACGGCGGCAATTTTGGCTGAGAGCAGAGCAGGTGCTCAACGCCGACTCCACGGCCCGCCAGGTCAGCGGCAAGCTCTACGTCACCACCGGCCCTGAGGCCCTCCAGGACAAGGATCTCCACCCCAACCAACGGGTGCGCCTGACGGGATCCCTGTACCTTCCCAGTCCGGCCTTGAACCCGGGCAGCTTTGATTTTCAAGCCTACCTGCAGCGCCAGGGGGCTTTTGCCGGCTTCAGCGCCCGTGAGGTGATCCTGCAGCCGGGGGGAAGAGGTTGGGGGGGCTGGGTGTTGCGGCGGCGGGTGCGAGAGGCGTTCGTTGCTGGATTGGGGGAGCGGCAGGGGAATCTGTTGTCTTCCTTGGTGCTGGGATCCCGGGCCGCCCAATTGGATTTCGACTTGCAGGATGCCTTCCGGGAAATCGGCATGGCCCATGCGCTGGCCGCCTCTGGGTTCCATGTGTCGCTGTTGGTGGGGGTGGTGTTTGTCCTGACGCGCCGGCTGGCGGTGCGCCTGCAGCAGGGGAGCATCCTGGCGGTGCTGGGGCTTTATATCGCCCTGACGGGGTTCAGCCCTTCGGTGTTGCGGGCAGCACTGATGGGGGCAGCAGCCATGGTGGTGCTGACGGAGCCGCGCCTGCAGGGAAAAGTTAGGCTCAATCCGCTGGGCACGTTGCTGGTGGTGGCGGTGGTGTTGCTAATCTATCAGCCCATGTGGATTACGGATTTGGGGTTCCAGCTCAGCTTCGCCGCCACCCTGGGCCTGCTGGTCGGAACAGCCCCAATTGTTTCCCGGCTGGACTTTTTGCCTCCGGCTGTGGCCACCGCCTTGGCCGTTCCGCTGGCAGCCCAGATCTGGACCTTGCCGCTGCAAGTGGCCATCTTTGGCCGCATCCCCACCTACTCGCTGCTGGCCAACCCGCTGCTGCTGATTCTGCTAGTGCCGCTGCTGGTGGCGGGGTTCGGGGTGGCGTTTGGGGCTTTGCTCTGGCCGGGGCTGGGATCCCTGCTGGCCCGGCCCTTGACGTTTTTGATCACGCCTTTAATCAACTGGGTGAACTGGATGGCCAGCTGGCCTCTGAGTTCCTACTACACCGGCCGGGTCTCCCTGCTCCAGTGCTTGCTCCTCTACGGCGCGCTGGTGGCCGTGACCTTTTGGCCACGGTGGCAACGGGCTTTCCGCTGGCAGGGCACTGCCTTGATCCTGGTCGGGATCCTGTTGGGGCCGGGGTTGTGGCCGGGGCCAGCCGTTCAGATCACCGCCCTGGCCAGTGGGCGAATCCCCATCCTGGCCATTCAAGCGGAAGGACGCCACCTCTTGCTCAACAGCGGGGATCCCCGCCTGGCAGAACGCACAGTAGTGCCCTTTTTGCGGCAGCGGGGCCTGCGCCGTCTGGATGGAGCGGTGGCCATGACCTCCGCCGGCTCTGCCAATGGCGGCTGGGAGATCCTGCTGTCGGCTTTCTCCAAAGGAGTACGTCCCGCCAACGCGATTGGGCAATTCTGGGATGGGGGAGGGGCTAATGCGGCTTCCGAAAGTTACCTGCGCTCCCTCAGTGCTGTGCAAGCTGCCGGGATCCCCTATCAGGTGCTGCAGCCAGGCGATCGGATGCCTTTCTCGGAGCGGCTGCGGCTGCAAGCTGTCTACACCAATCCCCTGGTGTTGACACTGGAGGCTGAGGGATCCCATTGGCTGCTGCTGGGCTCTGCCGGCACCCATGTGCAAGCCGAGCTAACCGGATCCCCACTGATGCCGGCCCAGATCGACTGGCTGTGGTGGGACGGAGGATCCCTGATTCTGGATCTGTTGGAGCGCTTTCAGGTGCAGGCGGGCATCAGCTCTGGCCCTGTCAGCGAAGCAGTGACTGCCTGGTTTCGGCAAAAACAACGGCCCCTCTACGTAGCCGATCGAGCTGGAGCGGTGAGCTGGTCGCGACGGGGAGTGCAAACCCTGAGGGCGCAATTGGAGTAGGGCCGGTTTCCAGACCAGGCAGCTTTCTCAGCAGCCTCCCAGTTATCCTGTTTTTGCAACTACGAGCCTCAATCGTTCTCAAGCGTTAATTATTGATTCATGACTGCCTTATGAGCATAGCTGCCAATTAGGCTAAGAATAGCCTCAAGAGGTTTTGCAGCGGGTGATCCATGTCCAAGGCAGAGATGGCGCTGAGCTTTCTGGCCCAGATTCCTCCCGGCTATCTCAACCTGATGGGGTATGTGGACGAGTCGGAAGTGAATGGGCCGGGCTGCCGTGCGGTGGTGTGGGTGCAGGGCTGCTTGCGGGAGTGCCCAGGCTGTTTCAACCCGGCTTCCTGGCCGTTTGTCATCCATCAACTGGTGAGCGTGACCGACCTAGCAGCCCAAATCCTAAGCAACCCCAAAAATCAAGGGGTAACCTTCTCCGGCGGGGAACCCTTCTGGCAGGCTCCTGCCCTGGCCAGCTTGGCGCGGCTTCTCAAGGCCAAAGGGCTGACAGTGATGTCTTTTACCGGCTTTACCCTAGAACAGTTGCACTCCCCCCAAGCTCCTCCCGGCGCCCAGGAGCTGCTGCAAGAGCTGGATATTTTAGTGGACGGCCCCTATCTCCAATCTCAGGCCATTCACTCCCCCCACTCGCTGGTCTCTTCCCGCAACCAGCGGGTGCACGTCTTCAACCCCGCCTTGCAAAACCAGCTTAATTGGGCCAGTGACCAGGTGGAAATTCATATCCTCAAAGATGGAACCCGCATCGTTACCGGCTACGGCAGCCAGTTTCTCCTCGACGAGGCAGGCTCTTGAACTGCAGTGATCCTTTATCCTACACCTGCAGCGGTTCCCTGAGACAAGCGGGCAGTTGCCAGCACATCTCCAGCCAGTTTTTTAGCTCTTCCGGTTGGCCCATGAGGCTCATTTCCACCAGCAAAATGGCGGCCCGGTCGGCGGCGCCTTTGGATCCGAGACGAATTAGGGCAGACAGGCTCTCTTCCCGCCAGCAGATGGATACCCCCTGCCGGATCAAGGCCTGGGCGGCAGCGGGAATGCACGAGGGTGGCACCTGGATGTCTCGCCGCTCGTAGTCGACAGTAGGTAGCATGAACGGCAACCCAAATCTTTATTATGTTTTAATCTTCTTCCCTTTTCGCTTGTCTGTCACGGGTCTTTGCAAAGTATGAAGTAATCTTTTGTAAACTTTGTAGAGTTCTCGACATCGTTGAGAACAGTGGGCGAGCAAGCGCGGGATCTCTCGCGGGATCCCTGGAGAAAACTTAAAAGATAGCGGCGATTTCTCAGCCTCATTTCCCCACAGCCGCGAGAATGGCTGCATGCGCAGGAGATGGGGAGATGCGAGCAGAAGGTTGGGAAAGGCGAGTTGGTCGCTGGTTGCCCAAGGCCACCCTTGCCGGAGCCGTATTGATCCTAGTGGCGATGGGCAGGCCGCTGCGACTGGTGGGCAACGGAGAAAATATGGTGGTGTTCACCTGGGGAGGGGGGGTGAGCCCGATGGCTTTGCAGCCTGGTCTCCATTGGGTGCCGCCTTTTGTCTCGCGCACGGTTACCTTCGATGTAAAAACGCAGGCCCTCACCTGGAAGGACAACGACCCGACTGCCTACGCGCCGCGGCTGGTGGCCCTTTCTCAGGATGGGCAGCAGATTGCGGCTGAGGCGACGCTGCAGTTTCGCATTGTGGACGCCCCCAAAGTCTACACACAACTGGGGGAGAACTACCTGGATCGCATCGCTCCCATTGTTCGGTCGGTCATCCTGAACGAGACCAGCGGCTTTTCCGCCCAGGCTCTGTATTCCACGGAGCGCCCGCTGCTCCAGGGCCAAATCCGCGAACGGGTGGCTCTTCTGCTGAAGGAATACGGCATCGAGGTTTTGGATTTTCTGCTGCGGGATGTGGATTTCGATCCTGATTTTGTAGCGGCAATTGAGGCAAAGACCATTGCCGAAAATCAACTGGCGCAAAAGCAATTTGAGATCGAGCAGGCCCGCCAAGATGCCCGCGCCATCATTTCTCAAGCTGAGGCGGAAGCCGGTCAATTGAGAGCCAAAGCACAGGCCCTCACCCAAAATCCGCAGTACCTAGAGGTGGTCAAAGCCGCGGTACTGGGATCCCGTCTGGAAACTTTGATCACCAAATAACTCAACAGGAAATCAATCCTTTTAGCCTGTCCCCAATTTCCTCAGCTCTTCTCACCGACCCTAAAACGGGAGCAGCCGCCATGTATCCAACAGGAGAAGCACCCCACAGCAGAGCCGGTTGGCTGACCGCGGGAGGGATCGCCGTCTTGGCGGCCCTGGGAGTGCTCCGCGCTTGCCTGTACGTCACTTTGCCCGGACATGCCACTGTAGTTTTCAATACCTTTTCCGGGTTGCAGAAGGGGCGGGTGGAACTGCCAGGGGCCATCTTCCGGATCCCGGGGATCGAGACGCCGATCACCTACACCGTGCTCACCCGCGTTTGGGAGTTTACCAACAACCCCGCCTCGGCCAATGCCATCAGCAACGCCATCACGGTGAACACCGCCGATGGACAAGCCTTTGTCATCGATGTGGCCATTGCCCTCAAGCCCAACCTCGCCACTTTGGATGAGCTGCACGCCAGCATCGGCGAGAACTATCTTTCCACGGTGGTGGTGCCAGTGGTGCGCTCCAAAATTCGGGATATCTCCGCCTCTTTCGATTCGGAAGACTTCTACCGGAAAAGCCAGCGGGCCGCCATCGAACAACGAGCGCTGGACTTGATTCGCCAAGAGATGCCTACTGTCAACCGCGATGGCCAAACCCTGCCTCTGGTGCAGGTGGAGAGCCTGTTTCTGGGCAACCCCGATTTCCCACAAGCCTTAAGAGACTCGATTGAACGCAAACAGGTGGCCTCGATTACAGCACAGACGGCGGCAGTACGGGCGCAGATCCAGGAAAAAGAGACGGAGCGACTGTTAATCCTGGCGGCGGCCAACCAGCGGGCCATTGAGCTGAAAGGACAAGCGGCAGCGCAGAACGCGCAACTGGCGGATCTGCTGTTCTACGAGAAGCTGCAAGAGCGCATCCAAAACCCGACGGACTCGCTGCCCCCTTTGCGCATCATCCGTGTCGAGGGCGATGCCACCGTGTTTCTCAATGTGGATCCCCATCAGGCAGCCTTACAAAGAGCGCAGTAGGTTCAGCAAAGTTGCGGATTACAGACTTAAAAGTCTGAGTATAAAGTGTGTCCAGATGTGAAGGCGAAGGGATGTCATTCGAGTTCGTTGACATCCTACCGCCAAGTGTTTGGACTGGGATCCCCTGTGGGGTTGCGCCGAATCCGGCTGAGGGGGAAAGCTCGTACTCGATGCAAGACTAGATTTTGGCCGCCATGAACTCCCGCCTGACTCACACCCCCTTTCCCCGTCTAAACCCGAAGCTGGCGGAGGCGGATCATGTTTTGGTGGTGGACGATCAGGCCAGCAGCCGCCTCTACATCGGTGAGCTGTTGCGGTCGGCCCACTTCCGCGTGAGCGAGGCCACCAACGGCGAAGAGGCTTTGGAGGCTGTGGAGCGGCTTCGGCCAGACTTGGTGCTGTTGGATGTGCTGATGCCGAACATGAGCGGGTTCGATGTCTGCCGGCAACTGAAGGCCAATGAGCTGACCCGCCTGATCCCCGTTGTGCTGATCACTGCCCTGACCGACCGCTCCAATCGCCTGATGGGGATGCAGGTGGGGGCCGACGACATTTTGACCAAGCCCTTCGATCACGTGGAGCTGCTGGCGCGGGTACGCTCATCCATCCACCAAAAGCGTTTGAACGAAGATCTGGATCACGCCGCCAAGGTGTTGTTTGCCATTGCCCGCGCCGTGGAAAGTCGGGATCCCACCACGGGTGACCATTGCGAACGCTTGGTGGCCATGGGGGAACAGTTTGGTCGTTACTTGGGGCTGTCTCGTCAACAGATCAAGGCCCTGCGCTGGGGCGGCTACCTGCACGACATCGGCAAAGTCGGGATCCCGGATGCGATTTTGTGCAAGCAGGGCAAGCATACCCCGGAAGAATGGGAGATCATGAAATCCCATGTGTTGATTGGCGAAGACATCTGTCGGGGCTTGCGCACCATGCAGGATGTGCTGCCGATCATCCGCCACCACCACGAGCGTTGGGATGGCAGCGGCTACCCGGATGGGCTGGCAGGCGAAGAGATCCCTCTGTTGGCCCGCGTCTTTCAGGTGATCGACATCTTCGACGCTCTGATCTCCCCTCGCCCCTACAAACCGGCCCTGACCGCCGAACAGGCCCTGGAAGTGCTGCGGGAGGAAACCCGCAAGGGCTGGCGGGATCCGAACTTGGTGCGCGAGTTTTGTGACTTTATGTTTGTTACGGCCTTTAATCTGCTGGAGGCGGGATAGGGGCTGGGGTTCCGGGCCAGGCTGGACAGGCAGCTTTTGGGGTTTGGGCGACGACAACTACTCCGGCCA
Source organism: Thermostichus sp. MS-CIW-38 (assembly GCF_054058415.1). Classification (NCBI taxonomy): domain Bacteria; kingdom Bacillati; phylum Cyanobacteriota; class Cyanophyceae; order Thermostichales; family Thermostichaceae; genus Thermostichus; species Thermostichus sp. MS-CIW-38. The sequence goes on from NZ_JBSSAH010000001.1 coordinate 78,024, forward strand.
CCGGGATCCCGGCAGCGGCCAATACCTGCTGGGCGGCTTGCACAGTAGAGCCGGTGGTGTAGATGTCATCCACCAGCAACACCGGTGTGGCCGGAACTTGTTTCAGGGCAAAGGCCCCGGCCAAGTTGTGCTGTCGTTGCAGCGGGTTGAGCTCATGTTGAGCCGCTGTGGCCCGCACCCGCACCAGAGCCTCAGGCCAATGTCTCAGACCTGTCCGCTGGCAAAAGGCTTGGCTGATCAAGGCGGCTTGGTTGTAGCCCCGTTGCCGCAGGCGCTCCGCATGAAGCGGGATGGGCACCACCGTATAGTCCAAGCCATAGGCCCTACGGGAGCCTGAAGACGGCTGTCGGCTTTCCACCCAGCGGGATCCCAGCCATTCTCCCAAAACCGAGCCAATGCGCCGTTGTCCTTCGTACTTCAGGCAATAGATGGCCCTGCGCAGCGCCCCCCGGTGGATCCCCCAGGCGTAAAGTGGCCAAGGCGAGGTGGTGACTGGCCAAGTGGCAAGGCGCTCCGCCTGCAACCGCTTTTGACAGTCTTGACAGAACACGGCCTTGGCAGGGCGCCGGCAAAGCGGACATGGAGGCACAATCCACCAATCTAACCAGCCCATCGTCTGCTAGGGATCCTTTCTGGTGTGCAGAGTCTCCTAAAAAGCTGAGGCAAGGGGGGAACGAGGCCGAAATTCAGACTCGGCCAGGCTAACAGCCCAGCAGTCCATCCCCAAGTTGACGCTGGGATCCCGCCTTGCTAGGATTCAATATCGCCGGATAATTCAACCGGATAATTTAAAATTTAAGCCGTGACCTTCTCTGCCAGCCCATGCCCACCATTCAGCAACTGATCCGTGAGGAGCGCAGCGTTGCCGCTCGCAAAACCAAGTCCCCTGCCCTGAAGGCTTGTCCACAGCGGCGGGGGGTTTGCACCCGAGTGTACACGACAACGCCCAAAAAGCCCAACTCGGCCCTGAGAAAAGTGGCTCGCGTTCGCCTCACTTCCGGCTTTGAGGTCACTGCCTACATTCCTGGCATCGGCCACAACCTGCAGGAGCACTCTGTGGTCATGATTCGCGGTGGGCGGGTTAAGGATTTGCCCGGCGTGCGTTACCACATTATCCGGGGCACCCTCGACGCTGCAGGGGTCAAAGACCGCAAACAAGGCCGCTCCAAATACGGGGCGAAACGGCCCAAGCCGGGCCAAGCTCCAGCCGCCGCTGGCAAGAAAAAATAGCTTTGCCCTCACCCTCAACCCTCCATATCCCACTCGTCATCTTTCTTTCTGCCATCCTCATCTGAACAAGCAACCCAGCTCCTATGTCTCGCCGCAACCGTGCCCCTCGTCGTGATGTGCCCCCGGATCCCAAGTATGGGAGCCGTCTGGTTACCATGCTGATCCGCAAGTTGATGATGAGGGGTAAGGCATCCCTGGCTGCCAGGATCCTCTATGAAGCTCTGGACATTGTGCGGGAGCGCACCGGCCAAGACCCACTGCCCTTGCTGGAAAATGCTGTTCGCAACGCCACCCCACTGGTGGAGGTGAAAGCCCGCCGGGTGGGCGGAGCCACTTATCAGGTGCCTGTGGAGGTGAGAGGAGAACGGGGCACTTCCCTAGCGCTGCGCTGGTTGGTGACCTTTTCGCGCACTCGTCCAGGTCGCACCATGGCCGCCAAGTTGGCCAATGAGCTGATCGATGCAGCCAACGAAACCGGCAGCGCCATTCGACGGCGGGAAGAGGTGCATCGCATGGCCGAGGCCAACAAGGCCTTTGCCCACTACCGCTACTGAACTAGCCTGGCGGAGCAGTGGAGACTTTTGGGATCCCTGTTCTGCCCAGCCCGAGTTCCAGCGAGGTGGAGAAAAATCGGCAAAAAAGATTAGAATTGTAAAGGATTTTTTAGTTTGCCCAAGTCGCAGGGCGACGAGGATTGGGAGGTTGACGTGGCACGCACAGTTCCCCTAGAACGAGTCCGAAACATCGGCATCGCGGCTCACATCGATGCTGGCAAGACCACGACCACAGAGCGGATTCTCTTCTACTCCGGTCTGGTGCACAAAATTGGCGAAGTTCACGACGGAACTGCGGTCACCGATTGGATGGCCCAGGAGCGGGAGCGGGGCATCACCATCACCGCTGCGGCCATCACCACCCGTTGGACTAAGCGGGATCCCGCAAATCCTTCCCAGCCCCTCTCCGGCGCACCGGAGTACACCATCAACATCATCGATACTCCTGGGCACGTCGATTTCACCATTGAAGTTGAGCGCTCCATGCGGGTGCTGGATGGGGTGATCGCCGTCTTTGACTCGGTGGGCGGCGTGCAGCCTCAGTCTGAGACCGTCTGGCGGCAAGCCAATCGTTACAATGTGCCCCGCATTGCCTTCGTCAACAAAATGGATCGCATGGGGGCCAATTTCCTCAAGGTTTACAACCAGATCCGGGAGCGCCTCAAGGCCAATGCTGTGCCCATCCAACTGCCCATCGGTGCCGAAGACGGGTTTTGCGGCATTGTTGACTTGGTGCGGATGCAAGCCCGCATTTATATGGATGAGATCGGCAAAGACATTCGTCCGGCCCCCATCCCTGAGGAGATGAAAGATCTCGTGGCAGAGTATCGGGCCAAGCTGGTGGAAGCAGTGGCCGAGACGGACGAAGCTCTGATGGAAAAGTACTTCGCCGAAGAAGATCTGAGCGAAGCCGACTTGATGGCGGGTCTGCGCAAAGGCACGATCAGCGGCCAAATTGTGCCCATGCTGTGTGGCTCTGCCTTCAAGAACAAGGGAGTCCAGATGCTGCTGGATGCAGTGGTGGATTACCTGCCCTCGCCTGTGGATATTCCGGCCATCAAGGGGGTGCTGCCAGATGGCTCAGAAGTGTCCCGCCGTGCCAGCGACGATGAGCCCTTCTCCGCCCTGGCCTTCAAGTTGATGAGTGATAAGTACGGGGATCTCACCTTTATTCGCGTCTACTCGGGGGTGTTGACCAAAGGTACTTATGTGCTCAACTCCACCAAGAACAAGAAGGAGCGAATTTCGCGGTTGGTGGTGCTGAAGGCCGATGAACGCTTGGACGTGGATGAGCTGCGGGCAGGAGATCTGGGAGCTGTGGTGGGCCTCAAGGACACCACTACTGGGGACACCCTCTGCGACGAAAATGCGCCGGTGATCCTGGAGTCACTGTTCATCCCAGAGCCGGTGATCTCAGTGGCTGTAGAACCCAAAACCAAAGCCGATATCGATAAGCTCTCCAAGGCCCTGCAGGCCCTGGCCAAGGAGGATCCCACCTTCCGCGTGTCTGTGGATCCCGAGACCAATCAAACCATCATCTCTGGGATGGGCGAGCTGCACCTGGAGATCTTGGTGGATCGGATGCTGCGGGAGTTCAACGTAGAAGCCAATGTTGGTAACCCACAGGTGGCCTACCGCGAAACCATTCGCAAGCCGGTCAGCCGCGTGGAAGGCAAGTTTGTTCGCCAGAGCGGTGGCCGTGGCCAGTACGGCCATGTGGTGATCGACCTAGAGCCGGCGGAGCCGGGTACAGGGTTTGAGTTCGTTTCCAAAATTGTGGGTGGCGTTGTGCCCAAGGAATACATTGGGCCGGCTGAGCAAGGGATCCGAGAAGCCTGCGAATCCGGTGTGCTGGCGGGCTATCCCCTGATTGACATCCGCGCCACCCTGGTGGATGGCTCCTACCACGAGGTGGACTCCAGCGAAATGGCCTTCAAGATCGCCGGTTCGATGGCTCTGAAGGAGGCCGCTCGCAGGGCAAGCCCTACCCTGCTGGAGCCGATGATGAAGGTCGAGGTGGAAGTCCCTGAAGCCTTTGTGGGGGATGTCATCGGGGACATCAACGCCCGCCGCGGCCAGATGGAGGGGATGAATACAGAAGGCGGCATTACCAAAGTCAATGCCAAAGTTCCCTTGGCGGAGATGTTTGGCTATGCCACCGACATTCGCTCCAAGACCCAGGGTCGAGGCACCTTCACGATGGAGTTCAGCCACTACGAGGAAGTTCCTCGCAGTATCGCCGAAGCCATCATTGCCAAAAACAAAGGAAATGAGTAGCTGACTGAAACCAAAAAGGAAGTGACGATTCATGGCACGCGCTAAGTTTGAACGCACCAAACCCCATGTCAACGTTGGCACCATCGGCCATGTTGACCACGGCAAGACCACCCTGACGGCTGCCATCACCACCACCTTGGCCGCTTTGGGCCAGGCCACAGCCAAGCGGTACGATGAAATCGACGCAGCGCCAGAGGAAAAAGCTCGCGGCATTACCATCAACACCGCCCACGTCGAGTATCAGACTGCCAACCGTCACTACGCCCACGTGGATTGTCCCGGCCACGCCGACTACGTGAAGAACATGATCACAGGCGCGGCTCAGATGGATGGGGCCATCTTGGTGGTGTCTGCAGCTGATGGTCCCATGCCCCAAACACGGGAGCACATCCTGTTGGCCCGTCAGGTAGGGGTGCCCAGCTTGGTGGTCTTTCTGAACAAGGCAGACATGGTGGACGATCCAGAGCTGCTGGAGTTGGTGGAGCTGGAAGTGCGGGAGCTTCTCTCCAAATACGACTTCCCCGGCGACGACGTTCCCATCATCAGAGGATCGGCGCTGAAAGCCCTAGAAAGAATGACCGCCAACCCCAAAACCCAGCGGGGCGAAGATCCTTGGGTGGACAAAATTTATGAGCTGATGGATGCGGTGGACTCCTACATTCCCACGCCTGATCGGGATGTGGACAAGCCCTTCCTGATGGCTGTGGAGGATGTCTTCTCGATTACTGGTCGGGGCACGGTGGCCACGGGCCGGATCGAGCGGGGTCGCATCAAGGTGGGCGAAACGGTGGAACTGGTGGGCCTGCGAGAAACTCGCTCTACCACTGTTACCGGCCTGGAGATGTTCCAGAAAACCCTCGACGAAGGGATTGCCGGCGACAACGTTGGTGTGCTGTTGCGGGGCATTCAGAAGAACGAAGTGGAGCGCGGCATGGTGCTGGCCAAGCCCAAGACCATTACTCCTCACACCAGCTTCGAGTCTGAGGTGTATGTCCTCAAGAAAGAAGAAGGAGGTCGCCACACGCCGTTCTTCGCTGGCTATCGTCCCCAATTCTACGTGCGCACCACCGATGTAACCGGCACCATCTCTTCCTTTACGGCTGATGACGGATCCCAGCCAGAGATGGTGATGCCTGGTGACCGCGTCAGGATGACGGTGGAGCTGATCCAGCCCATCGCCATTGAGCAGGGGATGCGCTTTGCTATCCGCGAGGGTGGCCGTACCGTCGGAGCGGGTGTTGTCTCCAAGATCCTGAAGTAAGCTGCTTTTTCTCGGCAGGGATTGAGTGCTGGCGGCCCCAGACCAACTCAGTTGCGATAGTGGCGCGGAGCACTTTCCCTGCCAGCTTTTTTGAGTCCCCCTTTTTCTGGATTGCTCTCCGGCCATGCCTACCTTAACTCAACAGAAAATTCGTATCCGCCTGAAGGCTTACGATCATCGGCTGCTGGATACTTCCTGCGACAAAATCGTGGATACGGCTCGTCGTACCGACGCCGTGCCGGTTGGCCCGATTCCTTTGCCTACTCGGCGCCGCATCTACTGTGTGCTGCGCTCCCCCCACACCGACAAGGACTCGCGGGAACATTTTGAAACCCGCACCCACCGGCGCATTATCGACATCTATTCCCCCTCTTCCAAAACCATCGATGCTCTCATGAAGCTGGATCTGCCGGCAGGGGTAGATATCGAGGTGAAGCTGTGATGGATCTGCAGGGATCCCCCGCTTTCGCAGTCATTTCGTAGAGCTTGGATGAGGGCAGCAGCGGGTGACAACATCGGTTGATCCGGTCGATCGCGATAGTGGTGCAGACCCCTCTCAGGGGTTGGCAACTCCAGGAGCGGCCCAATCCCCCATCCCGGTTTTGGTGGTGGGGGCCCTGGGCAAAATGGGGCGGGAGGTGGTGCGGGCCGTTGCCCAGACGCCCGACATGAGGTTGGTGGGGGCGGTGGCCCGCTCTCAACTGGGCTCGGATATTGGCGAGGTGCTGGGCCTGGGATCCCTGGGGGTGGAGATTACCGATGACTTGTCGGGGCAGTTGCTGAGGTTGTCGCAGCGGAGCAACCGCGGCGTGATGGTGGATTTTACCCATCCTCGGTCGGCCTTTGAACATGTTCGCTCGGCCATTGCCTTTGGCGTGCGTCCGGTGGTGGGGACGACGGGCCTGACGCCGGAGCAGGTAGAGCGGCTGCGGGATCTGGCGGACAAGTCGGGTGTGGGCTGTTTAATCGCGCCCAATTTTGCCATCGGCATGATTTTGCTGCAGCAGATGGCGCTGCAGGCGGCCCAGTATTTTGACCATGTCGAGATCATCGAGCTGCACCACAACCGCAAAGCGGATGCCCCCAGCGGCACGGCTCTGCAGACGGCCCAACGGCTGGGACAATTGGGCAAAACCTTTAACCCGCCCGTTCGCGACAGCGGGACGGAGTCCTCAGTGGAAGAAAAAGAGCTGATCCCCGGTGCGCGGGGAGGGCTCTCTGGCCCCAACATTCCCATTCACAGCGTTCGTCTGCCGGGGTTGATTGCCCACCAGGAGGTCATTTTTGGTGGGATGGGGCAAACCCTCACCTTGAGACACGACACCACCGATCGGATAGCTTTTATGCCGGGGGTGATCCTGGGGATCCGCAAGGTGCTGCAGCTCAAAGGTTTGGTCTACGGGCTGGAGCAAGTGTTGAGCTAGCCGGTCAGGGGAGGGATCCCGGCCTCATCCAGAATGCGGGGGATGAGGTGCTCGGCTTTGACGGCCATCAGATGCACCCCATGGCAGATCTGGCGGGCCTGACGCACCTGTTCGGCGGCAATGCGGATCCCTTCTTCGAGGGGGTGGGCGGCGTTGGCCAGCCGCTGGATAATCCCGTCTGGGATCTTCACTCCTGGCAGGTTGCGGTTGATAAACTCGGCATTTTTGGCCGACTTGAGCAAAAAGATGCCAGCCAGGATGGGCTTGCCGGCGGGACGGCCCAACTTATCCATGAAGCGCTCCAGCTGCTCGAAGTCGGTAACCATCTGGCTTTGGAAAAATTGGGCCCCGTTTTCCAGCTTGCGGTGGAAGCGCCGCTCCAGGCCGGAAAAGCTGCCCGATTGGGGTTCTACTGCTGCCCCCGGCAACAGATGCGTGCCCCCATCCGGGAGAGGTTTGCCATTGCAATCGAGGCCGTTGTTCAGCCGTTGGATAAGCTGCAGCAAGCGCACCGACTCCAGATCGAATACGGGGCGGGCATCGGGGCAATCGCCGATGTGGATGGGATCCCCGGTGAGGGCCAACACATTGCGCAGGCCGAGAGCTGAGGCCCCCAACAGATCCCCCTGGAGGGCCAGGCGGTTGCGATCCCGACAGGCCAACTGCAGGATCGGTTCAACACCCGCCTGATGCAACAGCACCGAGGCCGCCAACGGGCTCATGCGGGCCATGGCTCGGTTGGAGTCCGTGATGTTGATGGCATGCACCCGCCCCTTGAGCTGCTGGGCCAAAGACAGCAGGGTGCTGGTGTCGGATCCCTTGGGGGGGGTGATCTCAGCGGTGAGCAGAAATTCCCCCCGCTGGATGGCCTGGGCGAAGCGGGACAGGGGAGGTGATGAGGGGATCAGGGCCACAATTCCTGAAGGAAAGGTAAAACGGCTGGCTTATTATCGACTTTTCCGGGAGGTTTTTCCAGACAGGTCGTCCTTTCTCAAGGCTTGGGCGAGGGAAGGGGGCTGGGCGGGGGCTGCACCCGCATTTCCCCCAGCCATATCTGGGGATCCCCCTGTTGCAGATGCTGCCGCCAATCCTGTGCTGCTGCAGGAGGGATCCCGTCCCCGCTCAAGGCCCAGCTCCAGCCGATCACCTGAGGCCAGCGTTGGGCCTCTAGGGCTGCCAGCAGCGGTTGAGAGGCTTCCGAGCCCAGGGCTGGCCCGCGGATCACCACAGGCACTTCCGGGTTGAGGGCCTCAAGGCGGCGGTACAGCGGTTCAAAAGCGGCGGGATCCCCCGTTACCTGTAGGCTCAGCCAGTCCATCTCAGGGAACCGAGCCCAGGTGGACACGGCCTTGGCATCTTCTCCGTCCAGCTCCACCACCCAGAGCAAATTGGCCGGGGACTCCGTCCCGCTAACGCGAACAGAGCGCAGGGTTTGCATCAGGTGTTGGTAAGCCCGTTGTTGCAGCGAGGACTCCGTCCCACCAAAGGGCTCCCCACCGCTACCGCGAGCGCGTTCGGGATCCCCGTCGCCAACGACGACGGCCAGGATGATGGGGGTGGCAAAGCGCTGGATCCCGCGGGCCCAAGAGCGCAAGGTCTCATCGTGATCCCCATTGGCCAAGGCAGAAAGTTGGGCTGGATCTAGCCGCAGGCGCAGGTAGGGGACTGAGCCGCTTTCCCGCAGGCGACTGGCCAACTGCTGTGGAAAGTCCTGGCGGGGATCCCAGAGGTGATCCACGGCTGCCCAGGCGGGGGGTTGACCGATGGCCTGGCGATAGGCGAGGAGTTGATCCCAAGTGGGAATGCCCGGCCAAGCGACCCCGTGATACAGCCGACCCGGAGGTGGCGGCAGCGGCCTACCCCGCAGAAAGGGGGCGGAATCGGGTGGGATTGGCGAGGTGAGAACAACCTCCAGCCGCAGCGGCGGCAAGACCTCACCGGCAGGGGGATGCGGCAGGGAGAAAGGGAGGATCCAACTGCGCTCCTGGAACTGGCCTCGGATGATCTGCTGAGGGTGAAAGTCCTGGGGAGGTGGCAGCGGTTCCAGCGGGTCTTCCCCCCAGAAAGCCCGTTGGATTACCAAGCGCACCCCTGCGCCGGGGTGGATCAGAGGCGTGGTGGTATCCAGGTGAAAGCTACCCCTGAGGCGGGTGGACGTCTCGTTGGGCTCAACCCGGAAGGAGAAGGTGAGCTGGTCAGATCGGTAGGTGCCTGGAGCGGGGGAAGCAGTGGGGGGTGGGGATCCCGGCTGCCATCGGAGGCTCTCGCAGTCGGTGCAGGGGAGAATGGCCTGCGGATGGAGCGAAACGGGAGCCTCGCGGGCAGATTGCAATTGCTGGGGGCTGATGACAAAGCTGGCCCAAAGATGCTTCAGACGGGGATCCCGACCGGGCGAGATATCGGAGAAGGTTCGGCCCTCAGGAGTGGCCGTCCGCGTGCCGACAGCAGTGCCATCCAGAGGGACTGTAGAAACCGGGTCGCCAGCACATCCCCCCAAAAAACCAACCGACAAAATCAGCAGCAGCGCCCAGCCGTAAGTGCTCCGCACCGCTACCGCGACCCAGGGGTCGAGTTTGCAGTTGGATGGCTGGATCATGATCTCACCTCAATACACCACTCCTGCCCGGCTACCGAAGGGAGTCGATGCCGCTCTCGTCTTGTGGACGGTGCGGTTCCCGACGGGGCACCAACGCAAACGGCCAGCAAGATCCCTTTCCCTCCGGTTGCTAGAGGGATCCTCACCCAGAGGCACACCCTTTGAGATTGATCCCGATCACACCCGTTGCTGAACGGGAAAGGTCTCCGTCCTGCCCAGGCGAACTATCCCTGCGGCACGGTTGCGACTTCTGGGTAAATGGTCAGGATCCCTTCGTAGAGGATTTGGCCGGGCTGCAACTCCAAGCGGTCGATGCGCACGCCGGGATCCAACTGAATGGGGAAATCGGCCAGGCCGGGGATGGGGATCTCTTGGCCTTCGCTCACCCAGAGGGGATTGACCAGCCGCAACCGGTTGGGACCTTGGGCTTCTAGGCCGGTCAGCACCGTCACCGGCGCTTCCACCCCTTCGGGAGTGGTCAGGTTGGCCTGGATGCGCAGCCGACCCTGTTCCAGCGTGACCTGAGGCTGGCGGATAAGAAAAGGCACCACTTGGCCCCCAACAGGCAACTGCACCTGGGCCTGAGCCAGTTGGGCTTGGATGAGGGGAGCCTGGAGGGTGCGGTTCAGGTCTTCCTCGGTAAGGCGCAAGCTCACCTGCACCGGCACAGGGGCCAATAGCCGCAGTGGGCTCCGTCCTTGGATGGCTTCGCCCACATTGAGGCGAATATCCTGGCCCTGCAGCCGCAGATGACTGATCTGAAAGCCTTGATAGCTGAGGTTGTCTCCCGACACCTGGGCCTGAGGGATCTGCCCATTCAAAATCTGGGCGTCAGAGCCGACAATTTGCACTTGCAGGTTATCGACCCTCTGCACCTCAGAACGGATCCAAGCCGCCACCAAAGGGCTGAGAAGGGATCCGGCAATTTGGGCAAATCCGGGCCAAGGCCAAAACATGGTGGGTAGGCTGAGCAGCAATGCAAACCCTAGCCGCTGCCCCGCTTGCGAAAGCCGTTGGCGGCGACAGGCTGCCGATTGGGCTTCGAGAGGAGACGGATCTGGAGCAGGCCGATGGCAAGACGTGAGCAGCACTGGATACCTCAGGAGCAACGACAAGCGATGGTTTCCACCCGAACTACGACCAGACTAGGGCAGGACTTCTCCGCCGAACAGAGGGATCCCCCGCACACTTGGAGAGGCTATCCATCCGTCAACTGCCACCAAAGATACCCCAGCCGCAGATAGTGCAGCCGTAGCCAGGGCAAAGGGAAAGAGCGGGGCGGCTGGCGAAACAGAGCGCTCATCTGAGAAGGGATCCCGGCAATCTCCTGGGCCAGCATTTTGCCCGCCCACACTGCTGTGGCCACACCGCTGCCGTGATAGGCCAAGCCGTACCACAGGCTGGGATCCGCCGGCGAAGGGCCGATGTGGGGGTGAAACTGTCGAGAAAGGCAGACCAGTCCATTCCAGGCGTACTCGATCTCCACCCCTTCCCAAGCAGGGAAAAGACGATAGAGCTGTCGGGTCATCCAAGCGCGCAACTGCCGTCGCTCCGTCGGGGTATCGCGGGTGCCGCCCCGCCCCCCAAACAGCAAACGCCCATCCGGCAGTAGGCGGTAATAAAACAGCAGCCGCCGCATGTCGTAGAGTGGCGTCGGATTCCACCACCCTTGCGCTTTCTGCTCCTGAGGCGTCAGAGGTCGGGTGACCAGGATGTTGGACAGTGCCGGCAGCAGGGATCCCGCCAGTTGGGGATACAGGGCCTCTGGGGTGTAGCCATTGGTGGCAATGACCAAGTGCCGAGCGCGCACCGTTCCTCCCGGCGTGTGACAGATGTGTTGGGATCCCACCTTTTCCCAGGCCGTGACCGGACTGCCGCTGTACAGCTTCGCCCCCCACCGGTGGGCCGCTTGGGCCAGTCCTTGGGTGAGCTTGAGGGGGTTGAGGCCAAACCCCACCCCGATGTGCAAAGCGCCGTGGTTCTCTTGGCTGTTGAAGCCGCGTTCCCGCAGCTCTTTGGGGTTGAGGAGCTGGGCCGGGTAGCCCGCCACCTGAGTACAGATCTGGTACTCGGCCTCTAACTCCGACCATGCCTGTGGACGATGGGCCACTGCATAGCAGCCCTGTCCCTGAGCCTCTAGGGAGAAGCCCTCGCTGGCCGCCAGCTCCTGAACGGTTTCCACTGCCTGCCATTGATCCCGGTAGTAGCGCTCTGTCTCCGCCAGGCCCACCCGCCGCACCATCTGGGTGTGGGTAAGGTGGCTCGACCCCACCCCGCAAAAGCCGCCATTGCGTCCCGAGGCCCCCCAACCCAGGGATCCCGCCTCCAGCAGACAAGCATGGATGCCGTGGTCGCGGGCCAGGTGCAAGGCCGTCGATAGCCCCGTCAATCCTCCCCCCACAATGACCACCTCCGCGCTCACCTGCTCCTGCAAAGGTGCCGGATGCCGCCAGCCGGGATCTGCTATCGTGCTGTCCCAGTAGCTGCCGACCGGACAGGCAGGATCATAGGTGCTGGCAGGATAAAGGGCCTTTCTCATACGAGCAATGGGAAGAACATCTTGCTGGGCAACGCCGAAGTGCTCCGCACCGCTGAGGCGACCGGTCGCAGGACAAGTGCTGAAGGGGATCCCCTTACTCCTGGGCAACGCTGTCGCAACCGGCAGCAGCGGCCTCCACATCGGCAGGGGTATTGCAGTCCAGGAAGATCTCAGGAGTGTAGAGCTCCACCTCCTGTACCCGCCTGCCCAGATCCTGCAACAACCGGCGCAGGCCCAGGGTTTCTTCTCGGAGATCCAACAGCTTTTCCCGCAAGCGCCTGTCGATCAGGGTAGGGTGCCCCCGTCGTCCTCGATGCACCGGCACAGTAGCCCAAGCGCGGTGGCGCAGATGGTACTCCAGCAAGCTGTGGTAGATCCACGCCGGGCGGGGCTGATCCACCGCCGAAATGGCCAGCACCTGAAAATCGGCAGGGATCCCTTCCACCCCTACCCGAATGGAGTGGGTCTTGCCCAGCTCAGGAGCCGGATTGACCAGCACCTCTGCCCCTGCCAAGTGGGGTTGGGCTGCCGCCAAATGCTGGGATCCCAGCACCACCCAGGGTTGAAACCCCGCCTGTCGCCACTGAAAAATCTGGTAAGAGAGCAGGGTTTGCCCGTCTTTCCAGGGCAGAAAGGCTTTCGGCTCTCCCATCCGTGTGGAAAACCCAGCCGCCAAGATCAGCGCATGCAGCTTCGGCTCATTTGCCAAGGAGCTTCACCAGCAGAATGCCAAACAAATATAGAAACGTCACAGCCCCGGCCAAAAGGCTCTGGGTAAGGGGATCCGTCGAGGGGGTGAGAATGGCCCCCGCCACCACCGCGCCCAGAACCACATAGCGCCAGCCCTTGAACATCTGCTCGGCAGTCACCAGCCCCAGCGCCCCCAGCAGCGCCTGCAAAATCGGCACCTGAAAGGCCAGGCCGGTACTGAACAGCAGCAGCAGCACAAACTCGAAGTAGCGGTCAATGGACCAAGCCTGATCCACCACCCCTTCGCCGTAGCGGATGAAAAAGTTAAGCGCCGCCGGAATGAGGAGATAGTAGGCAAAGACCAAGCCGGCCACAAAGAGAAGGCTGGATCCCAGCACCACCGGCCCCAGCAGCTTGCGCTCCTTCAGGCTCAGCCCCGGCAAGACGAAGCGGGCAATTTGGTAGAGCAAAAAGGGTGTGGCCAGCAATAACCCCGAGTAGGCCGCCACCTTCACAGAAACGAAAAAATACTCCCCCGGCGCCAGTTGCAAAAAGGTAACCCCCCGAGCGGGCACCTCCAGCAGGGCGACAATGCGGTTCACCACGGCAAAGCAAGCGATGATGCAGATCACCACCGCGATCACGCTGGCCAACAGGCGGCTGCGCAGCTCTTCCAAGTGCTCCATCAAGGTCATCTCGACCTCGTAGGGAAACTCCGGATCCCGCACCCGACCAGGCTCAGGGGCCGCCGCGGCTTGCTCCGGGGATTCGGTCTCAGAGGCAAGGGTCATGGGCCAAGGTGTAACGAAACGTTCCCCGCTATCTTAGCGCTGCCCCCTCTCCAGGGAAAAGCACTTGCCCAACACTCCTCGCCATTGGGCGGTGGCCCAAGCCCGTTAAGGGGATCCCGGGGCCTGAGCAGAGGGGACGGGGAAGGGGAGTGGCTGCAATTTCTAGCGCTTGCCCAAGCCCAGCGCCTTTTCCACCTGCTGGGCGGCATAGGCCATGGCAAAACAGCAGATGAAGTAGATTAGGCCGATAAAAAACAGCACTTCCCGCTGGGTGCCTAGCCAGTTGGGGTTAGTGAACACCACGCGCCCCGCCTGCAGCAGGTCGATGAGGCCGACAATGAACACCAGCGACGTGTCTTTGAAGAGAGTGAGGAACTCGTTCACCAGCGCCGGAACGGCTGCCCGCAGTGCCTGGGGCAAAATCACCAGAGCCGTCACTTGAAAGGGGTTCAAGCCGAGTGCCCGTGCCGCTTCTAGCTGGCCCAGCGGGATCGACTGCAGGCCGCCCCGCACGTCCTCGGCCACGTACACGGCTGTAAACAAGATGAAGGCCACCTCCGCCCTGATGATCAGGTTGACGCTGATCCCCCCCAGAAAGAAGGGCACCAACAGCCAGGCGGCAAACAGAATGGTGGTCAGAGGCACCCCCCGCACCAGCTCGATCACCAGCGTGCAGAAGATCCGGATTACCGGCAACGCCCGATTGGCCCGGCCCAACGCCAGCAACACCCCAATGGGGAAGCCGATGATCATGGCGGCTGCCGCCAAGATCAAGGTCAGCAGCAGTCCAGACAGTTGCTCAGCCCGCACTGCCGGCCAAGGGGGGCCCAGGTCGCCCAGCAGCAGCTGCAGACAGAGGGGCAAGATCAAGGCCCAAACCCAGATGGAAGCCAGCCGCCAGGATTCCCGTCCCCGACTGAGGGCAATAGCGGCAAAAGTCGCTCCAGAGCAAACCGCCAGCCACCCCTGCGACTGGGTTCCCAAAGGCAGGAACGCGGCTAAGCCCATAGCAGCTCCCAAGAGAATGAGGTAGTGCAGCAGCACACCGCCCCAAGCCCCCCCCGCTACCCCTAGGGTGGCCAGCACAATTCCCAACACCGCCCACACCCGCCACAGTTGGCTGCTGGGGTAGGTGCCGCTGGCAAAGATTTTGAGGTTGGCCGGGATCACTTCCCAGCGGGCTTGAGTGAACGCCCAGTTCCAGAACAGGGAAATTGCCCAGGCCAACACCAAGGCAGAGACCAAGGTGAGCAAGGTGCTCAGCCAGGAGTCGAACAGGTTGCGGCGCACCCAAGCCAGAGGACTTTGTTTCTCCCTGGGGGGGAGTACCTTTTCTTCTACAAGGGGAGAGGAGAGACTGCTGGGCATGGGTTAGCGCTCCACCAATTTGACGCGGGCATTGAGCCAGTTCATGCCGTAGGAAACCACCAGGTTAAAGGTCAGGTAGGTGGCCATGAGGATGGCGAACATCTCCACCGAGCGTCCCGACTGATTGATGATGGTGCTGCTGATGTTGAACAGATCGGAAAAGCCAACGGCAATGGCCAAGCTGGAGTTTTTGATCAGGGTGAGATACTGAGTGTTCAAGGAGGGGATCATGATCCGCAGGGCCTGGGGCACAATCACCAAGCGAAAGGTTTGCAGCTCCGACAGGCCGATGGCCCGGGCTGCCTCCCACTGCCCCCGCGGCACCGCCAAAAAGGATCCCCGCACCACTTCGGCGATATAGCAGCCGGTGTAGGTCACCAAGCCCAGCATCATGGCGGTAAACTCCGCCGAAAGTTGGATCCCGCCCCGGAAGTTAAAGCGCTCCAGTACCGGGACATCCAGCCGCACCGGCGGCTCTGGGAAGAGCACCCAGCAGGCCACCGCCAGCAGCGCCACCCCCGCAGCCACCCACAGGTTCCGCTGCCGGGATCCCAGCTCGGGTCGGCAGACTAGGAGCAGCTTGCGGATCCCCCACCCAGCCGCGATTACAATGGCCAGCGCGGGAACCAGCCAGCCGCTGGGATCCAACCCGGGCAGCTTCACTCCCCGCTGGTTGATAAAGACAAGCCCGCCGATGGAGAGACTGTTGCGCACCCCCGGCAGGGTGAGGATCACCCCCTGGTACCAGAAGATCACGATCAGCAGCACCGGGACATTGCGAAAGATCTCGGTAACAACGGTGGCCAGCTGGCGGGCCAGCCAGTTGCTGGAGAGGCGAGCCATCCCCAGGACAAAGCCCATCGCCGTCGCCAACACAATGCTGACTGCCGACAGCCAGAGGGTGTTCACCGCTCCCACCGCCAGAGCCTTCAGGTAGCTCTCGGAGGGGTCGTAGGGAATGAGCCCCTCGGTGATCCCAAAGTTGGCGGAGTTGCCCAGAAAGCGGAATCCCAAACTGATGCCCAGGCGGCGCAGGCTGGCGAGGAGGTTCTGAGCAAGGATCCCGAACACCAGCAGCACGGCCACGACAAAGGCCACCTGCAGCAAGAGCTTCAGGATACGCTCATCCCGCCACCAGGGGGGGCGAAGGTGGGGCTGGTCGGACAGAGAAGTCATGCGGGGCAAGCAAAAATTCAGAGCACAGCAGAGAATAGGGGATCCCTGGCCGGTACTGACCAACCGGGATCCCTAGGCCCGGATTCCGAATCAGCCGATCAGCGGAAAGGCGGCGCGTACTGGATCCCGCCTTTGGTGTAGGGCTGGTTCAAGCCCCGCGGCACGCCCAAGGGGGTCAGGTGGCGGTTGAAGATCTCGCCGTAGTTGCCCACCGCCTTGATGACATTGACCACCCAATCCGGCTTCAGGCCCAGCAGCTCTCCCAGGTTGCCTTCCTGGCCCAAGAAGCGGCGAATGTCGGGATCCTCGGACTTGAGGAACTCGTCCACATTGGCGCTGGTGATCCCCTTTTCTTCTGCATAGAAGAGGGCGTAGACCGTCCAGTTCATAATGTCGGAGAAACTCTCATCTCCGTGGGGAACCAGCGGCCCCAAGGGCTCTTTGGAGATCACCTCCGGCAAGATCACGTGGTCGTCGGGAGAAGCCAAGCTGGCCCGGCGGGAGATGAGGGCGCTTTGGTCGCTGGTGATGGCATCGCAACGGCCCTCTTCGTAGGCGTTGAAAGAGGAATCATCGCCGTCGAAAGTTACTGGCGTAAAGGCAATGCCACGGGCGCGGAAGGTATCCGCCAAGTTCAGCTCGGTGGTGGTGCCGGCAATCACACAGATGGTGGCCCCGTTCAGGTCTTCCAGCTTTTCCACCCCCAGCGACTTCCGCACCATAAATCCTTGGCCGTCGTAGTAGGTGGTGGGGCCGAAGGTCACCGCCCACTCGCGATCCCGAGTGAGGGTCCAGGTGGTGTTGCGGCTAATCATATCGACCTCGCCCGACTGAATCGCAGACTGGCGATTGGCCGCCGTCAGGTAGACGTATCGAACCTTGTCCGGATCTCCAAAGAGAGCGGCAGCTACTGCCCGGCAGATGTCGATATCAAAACCCACATACTTGCCTTGGTCATCCAGGTTGCCGAATCCGGGCAGTTGGTTGTTTACCCCACAGATCAACTCGCCCCGAGCCTTGATGCGGTCGGTGAGCGGCCCCAGCTGCGCCCAAGCAGGAAGGGACTGCAGGCCCATAGACAACGCCAGTGCCCCGGCCAAGGGAGCCAATCCGTTCAAATGCTTTATCCAGTTCATAAAATTACCCCATGTCAATCCTCAAGATCTTCGTCGTCAACAGTCGTTCATACACGGCACTTCAACCGAGATACCGTGCCATTGGGTTACACTCCTGCCACACCCCACACCCCATAGAATGGTTTGCCATAGGCGCCTACGATTTTCTCAAAGCCTTACATGTCAGGGCGTATGGAAATGTTGCAGAGGCTACGGTTGTGGCTCGGCCAGTTCTGCCATGGTACCCATGCCTGCTTTGGTGAAACTTAGGGAGTCACCCACCCATGCAAGGATCCCCGCACATAAGGTCTTCACTCTCTCCGCAAAGTGCAGCCAGCGCTGACATTATCCAATGCGAAGATGTTCACAAATGGTACGGCGATTTCCACGTCCTCAAGGGCATTACCACCCGCATCCGCCGCGGAGAGGTGGTGGTGGTCTGTGGGCCTTCAGGTTCGGGCAAGTCAACGTTTATTCGCACGTTGAACCGCTTAGAAGAACACCAGAGAGGGCGCATTGTGGTAGATGGCATTGAGCTAACCAGCGACCTGCGCAACATCGATGCCATTCGCCGCGAGGTGGGCATGGTTTTTCAACAGTTCAACCTGTTTCCCCATCTCACGGTTTTGCAAAATGTAACCCTTGGCCCAATCCACGTGAAAAAGATGAAAAAAAGTGAGGCGATAGAGCGGGCTATGGAACTGCTAAGCCGCGTGGGGATCGCCGAGCAAGCAGAAAAATACCCGGGGCAACTTTCGGGGGGGCAGCAGCAGCGGGTGGCGATTGCCCGCGCCTTGGCCATGAATCCGGCGGTGATGCTCTTCGATGAGCCCACCTCGGCCTTGGATCCAGAGATGATCAAGGAGGTGCTGGACGTGATGCGGGAGTTGGCCCGCTCGGGGATGACCATGGTGTGTGTAACCCACGAGATGGGCTTTGCCCGCGAGGTGGCGGATCGGATTATCTTCTTCGACCGCGGCAAGATCGTGGAGGAAAACACCCCCCAAGAGTTTTTCAGCAATCCGAAAGAAGAGCGCTCCCGCCTGTTTTTATCCCAGATCCTTTCCCACTAGCGAGTCCTTCAGAAGGGGGTGAGGCGTGCCAGAAAAGCCCCCTCCGGCTCTTGATAGACAATCTGCCCCTGCCAGCCGTTGGCGTGGGCACACTGCAGCAGGGTTTCCGGATCTACAAATAGCCAGGGAAAGGGATCCCCCCGCTGGCCGTTGTACTCGGCTACAAAGTTCACTACCTTGGCTTTTGCCTCGCTCCCTTCCTGCCAATCTTCTGAGCCACCTGCTTCGAGGTGGGCAGGAGCGGCCAGCTTGCCAGAGGGATCTTCCAAGTTTTCTAAACGCCCTCCCTCTTCTGCCGGCAGATTCCGCAGATCTGCGAGGTCGCTGGCATCGCTCAAATCGGTGGAATCCAGGAGCAACTGGCCAGTGGGCTGAACCCAGTGGCGAGCCAGGCGCAAAAAACGCTCCAAGCCCGACAGGGATCCCGCCAAGCCGACGCCATTCATCAGCAACAGCAGCGTATCGAAGGGATCCTCCGGCCCCGGCCAGTGGAAAAGATCGGCGGCAATGCGGCAGCGCACCCCCCGCTCTGCCATGATCTGCAACGCCACCGGGGAGCGATCCAAGGCAGCCACGGCCAATCCTTCCTCCTGCAGCAGCAGGCTGTGGCGGCCCGTACCGGCGCCGATGTCTAGCACCCGACCGCGGCATAGATCCAAAGCCATGGCCTCCACCTCCGGCAGCTCCTGGGTGAAGAACACCTCTGGGGAGACCACCTGGGGCTCTTCCGCCAACGGGATCCCCTCCAGGCCGTAGGCATGCAAGAGCAGGGATCCCTTGGCCTGTCCCCGATGCCAGTCCCACAGCGCTTGCTCCAAGGGATCCTGAAGTGGGTAATTCTCGACAGCCTTTATCATGGAAGGGGAAAGCTAAACCATTGACCCGATGGCCATCGTCGCCTTTCTTTACGGTGCCGCTATCGTCCTTTTGCTGATTGCAGCAGTGGTTTGGGCAACATCTCGGCAGTTCAATGTGGAGACCGAGACGCAGATCGGCACCTCGCCAGAAGAGCCCTCCGAGACCTCATCCGTTCCCATTTCCATTGTGGAGCAGCTAGAGCGTCAATACCGCAACAGCCCTTCCTACCGTCCCGATCCGTGACATACTCCCGCACTCATGCTGATGCATAGTCGGAGATCCTTAGAGATCCTTGGAAAGATGACTTTTGAGGATTCCTGAGGATACAAGCAGTGTCTTTGCTGGCCAAAAGCTAGCGTTTTCTCTCTCTATAGTGTGATATATGGTTGCCAAGTCTCCACCACCCATTGTCTACATTGCCTTGGGGCTATTGCTACTCTGGGGCGGTCATCGCGCTTGGCAGGCGGGCTATGTTCGCTGGCCGGAAAGCATTTCTCTACCGCCAGTATCGCTGCCAGGGTTGGGGGGTGGAGCACAAGATCTGCTCCTGACCAGCGGCGAGCGCACCTTGTTTGCCGATAGCAGTCCCGCTGCCGTTGCCGCTGCAGAGCTGTTGCGCCAAGGTAACCTCAGCGCAGCCATCCCGGTGTTGGAGATGGGGCTGCAAAGCAACCGCAACGACCCGGAAGCTCGCATTTTCTTGAACAATGCCCGTGCCCAGCAGCAGGGCAGTCCCTTGAGCCTGGCGGTGGTGGTGCCCATCTCCAGCAACCCCAACCGCGCCAAAGAGACCCTGCGCGGGGTGGCGCAAGCTCAGGAGGAGCTTTTCCAACAGGGGGGAATCGGAGGACGGCTGCTGCGGGTAGTGATTGCCGACGATGGCGACAACCCTGAGCGAGCAACGGCGGTGGCCAAGGCTCTGGTGAGCCAGCCCGAGATCTTGGGGGTGATTGGCCATAACACCAGCGACGCCACCCTGGCTGCAGCCGAGGTTTATCAGCCTGCCGGCTTGGCCATGATCTCCTCCACCTCCACCAGCACCCGCATCAGCATGCTGGGGGATGCCATTTTTCGCACCGTGCCCTCGGATCAAGTGGCCGGCACGCAACTGGCCCGTTATGCTCTCAACACGTTGCGGTTGCAAAGGGTGGCCATCTTCTACAACCCCAACAGCGCCTACAGCTCCAGCTTGCGCGATGCCTTTGCCTCCACCCTGACCAGCGAAGGGGGCATCGTGCTGGCGGAGTTCGACTTATCGGCGTCGGACTTCAACCCCCAGGCCAGCCTGCAAAGGGCCGTCGGCCAAGGATCCCAGGTAGCTTTTTTAGCTCCCACGGCTTCCGTAGCCGAAAAAGCGCTGGCCGTAGCCCGCGAGAACGCTGCAACCGGTAAGCCCCTTGCTCTTCTGGGCGGCGATGTGCTCTTCAGCCTCACCACGTTGCAAGACGGGGGAGCAGCGGTAGAGGGCTTGGTGGTGGCGGTACCCTGGCATCCTCAGGTGCCGCGCAACCGCGGCTTTGCCCAGGCGGCGGCTCAGCTTTGGGGAGGGCAGGTCAATTGGCGCACTGCTCTGGCTTATGAT
Source organism: Thermostichus sp. MS-CIW-38 (assembly GCF_054058415.1). Classification (NCBI taxonomy): domain Bacteria; kingdom Bacillati; phylum Cyanobacteriota; class Cyanophyceae; order Thermostichales; family Thermostichaceae; genus Thermostichus; species Thermostichus sp. MS-CIW-38. The sequence goes on from NZ_JBSSAH010000001.1 coordinate 98,558, forward strand.
GCCACCCGGGTTTTCTTGCAAGCTTTCAGCCAAGGAGCCACCAGCCGCAACGCTGTGCTGGCCCGTTTGCAGGATCCCAACTTCCTCCTCCAGGACGGCGCTTCCGGAGAAGTGCGCTTCTTGCCCTCCGGCGACCGCAATGCTCCCCATGTGCTGGTGCAGGTTGAGCCCGGCAACCGCTCCGGTACCGGCTACGATTTTGTGCCTCTCCCCTAGGGATCCCGGCAGACGCTACAGTGGGGGATGCTCTCAATCTCCTCAGAATCGAATGGATCCCATGCCCACTCGGATCACAGCCTGCTTTCAGGCGCTGCGCAGCCGTGGTGAAAAAGCCCTCATCCCCTACCTCACCGCTGGGGATCCCAACTTGGAAACCACCTTTGAGGCTTTGCAGGTTCTGGATCAGAGCGGCGCCGATCTTATCGAGCTGGGGGTACCCTACTCGGATCCCTTGGCGGATGGGCCGGTGATCCAAGCAGCAGCCACCCGCGCCCTCAGTCGGGGAGTCACTTTGGGCGCCATTCTACAAGGCTTGCGCTGTCTCTCGCTGCAGGCCCCCCTGATCCTGTTCACCTACTACAACCCCATCCACCAGCTCGGCATCCCCAACTTTCTGCATCAACTGCGGCAGGCCGGCTGTGCCGGCTTGGTCGTCCCCGATCTGCCTCTGGAAGAGGCGGGATCCCTGCGACAAGCAGCCCAGGCCGAAGAGATCGACCTCATCCTGCTGGTGGCCCCCACCAGCCCCCTGGAGCGCATGCGCCGCATTGCCCAGCAGTCCAGTGGCTTTGTCTACTTGGTGAGCACTACCGGCGTTACCGGCGAACGGGCCACCCTGGAAAAGCGGATCCCGGCTTTGCTGCAGCAACTGCGCCAACAAACCCCCCTGCCGATTGGGGTGGGCTTCGGCATCTCCACTCCCGACCAGGCCCGCCAGATCGCTCTCTGGGGAGCAGATGCGGCGATTGTGGGCAGCGCATTTGTGCAACGGCTGGCCAAAGCCCCCACGCCTGAAGAAGGACTGCAACAAATAGCTCACTTTTGTCGAGCCCTCAAAGCGGCCCTGCAAGAGGTGACCACTCCAGAGTGTTAACTTCTGTTCAGGAAGGTGCCCACTCAGACTGCTTCCATCTCAAAACAAATGTTTACATTTTGTGAGCCAGCCCGCAGACCCATTTCCCCCCTGCTGCGCCCCATAGTCCAGGGATCCCAGCCTAGGCAGACATTTTGGGGTTGGTAGGTTTGCAAATCTTCACAAAACACTCATCCATCCCGCGATATAAAATTAGGCTGGATGCTCGGCTGTCTGAAAGTCGCAGAGGTTCTTGACCTATCTAAAAATTTAGGGGTTCGGTGGGGGGTCTGCTGCCACGGAATCCTTGATTTTTGGGGGTCAAAGAGGATCCCGCAAAAAAGCTTGGGATTCGGCTTTTGGGAGGTTCAGCCAGTCGCTCACCACTTTTTGGAAAGACCAGAAGGAGATCCATCATGCAAGATGCTTTTACCCGGGTGATCGCTCAGGCAGATGCACGCGGTGCCTTTTTAAGTGACCAAGACTTTGACCGTCTGGCGGCTTTGGTGGCAGAGGGCAACAAGCGCCTAGATGCTGTCAACCGCATGACCAGCAATGCCGCCCAAATCGTAACCAATGCAGCTCGCTCTTTGTTTGCTCAAGAGCCAGATCTGATCGCTCCCGGCGGCAATGCCTACACCAACCGCCGCATGGCTGCCTGCCTACGGGACATGGAGATCATCCTGCGCTACATCACCTATGCCACCTTGGCCGGGGATAGCTCTGTGCTGGAAGATCGCTGCCTGAACGGCCTGCGGGAAACCTACATTGCTCTGGGGGTGCCCACCACTTCTGTGGCCAACGGCATTGCTGCCATGAAGAAAGAAGCCCTGGCCAAGATCATGGATCCGAAAGGCATCACCCCTGGGGACTGCTCTGCGCTGCAAAGCGAAGTGGCCAGCTACTTCGATAAGGCTGCTGCCGCCATCGTTTGAGCTTTGGGTCGAAGCCAGCTTGGTCGTTCCTTTCAGAATTGAGATCCGTTAGATCCCTCATTTCTGATAGGCAGGTGGAAATCCAGTCCGCCTTTCCTACAGAACGTCCATTAACAACACAATCGATGAATTTAGGAGTTGCAAGGTGAAAACTGTCATCACTGAAGCGATTGCTGCCGCTGACAATCAAGGGCGTTTTCTGAATGCCAGCGAACTGCAGGCCGTGAATGGTCGTTACCAGCGTGCTGCTGCTTCTCTGGAAGCGGCCCGTGTCCTAACCAACAACCAGCAAACTCTGGTGCGGGAAGCGGTGCAGGAAGTGTTCAAGAGGTTCCCTTACCTGACTCAGCCGGGTGAAATGGGCCACGGCGATGTGTTTCAGGCCAAGTGTGCCCGCGACATCGGCTACTACCTCCGCTTCATTACCTATTCTCTGGTTGCAGGTGGCACCGGCCCCCTCGATGAATACCTGGTGGCCGGACTGCGGGAAGTGAACCGCTCCTTTAACCTCTCTCCCAGCTGGTACATCGTGGCTCTGCAGTACATGAAGAGCCGCGCTCTGGGCATGCTGAGCGGTCAAGCGGCCAACGAAGCTGCCATCTACTTCGATTACGCCATCAACGCCCTCAGCTAGGGGATCCCAGGGCAGAGATCCCTGCTTGTTGGGAGGGGACGATCTCTTTCTTTGTCTTCCAATTGTGTGTCTCTCCAGAGCAGGCGACGGCTCCAAAGAGGTCTATTCCACCTGTTTCCAGGTTGGTTTGGCGCCTTGGCTTCTCTTAAGCCGGTTGGGTTGGTCGCCTGCTCTCCAGTCTGGGGTAGTTAGCCTTTGGATTGTAGGCATTGCCCAACGGCAGCGTGCTGGTTCGCGAGAATAGCCGGTACGGCTTGTTCGCTGGTCAGTTTGCCTGTCTTCCAAACGAAGTCTCATAGATACCTGGGGAAAGCGATGTTTGGTCAAAGCACCACCAGCCCTGAAGCCCTGACAGAAGCCGGCAGCCGGGTTTACCGAGTTGAGTACACCGGTCTGCTCAACCCGCCCGATGCTCTGGCCACCTCTGCCAAAGTTCGCCGCAGCACCCTGAGCACCACCGTTCCCTACAGTCGGTTGTCTGCCGAGATGCAGCGCATTCTGCGGATGGGTGGCAAAATCGTGCAGGTCACTGCCTTGTCGGGAGCCAATGCCTCTCCCGCTCAGGGCAACGGCGCTGCTGAGTGAGGGAGGCCCGACGGCCGACTGAAGTTACCGGCAAGGTTGCCCAGGTGTCATGAACAGCTCTGCAACGGTTCGTATGGCATCCAACACGGCGGTGCTGCCGCAGCAGCTCACTTGGGAGCAGGCGATAGCCCGGCTGCAGGGGGATGACTTGCAAGATCGCTACTATGCTGCCTGGTACCTGGGCACAGTTCGGGATCCAAGGGGGGTAGAGCCGCTGCTTTTGGCGTTGCAGGATGAGCGGGATCGCACTGCCTTGGGGGGCTATCCTCTGCGCCGCAATGCCGCTAAGGCCCTGGGGCAAATTGGGGATGCGCGGGCCGTGCCCGGTTTGATCGAGGCGCTCACTTGTACCGACTTTCATGTGCGGGAAGAGGCTGCCTATGCCTTGGCTCAATTGGGGGACAAGCGAGCGGTGGATCCCTTGCTGGCACTGTTGCAGTCCCGCGAGCAGGAGCAGCCCTGGGAAGCCCTTATCGAGGCCTTGGGTCAGCTTCAGGCCACCGAGGCTGAGGCAGCAATCCGGCCCTTTTTGAACCATCCCTCTGAGCGGGTGCGTTCGGCAGCGGCTTGGGTGCTCTATCGCTTTACGCAAGCCGAGGAGCTGACCCAAATCCTGGTGGCGCTACTGGCCCACTCCAACTCCAGCCTACGACAGGCCGCTTTGTTCGACCTGGCCGAATCGGGATGGGTGGCGGGGGCGCCGCTGCTGGCCACAGCCGACGTGGCTCTCAACCTGCGCATCAATGCTCTGAAGCGGCTGTTCGATGTGGCGCTTCAGTTGGGGTGGGTGCCGCTGGCTCAGGTGACGGCGGTGATCCTGCCGCAACTGGAGAAGCTCTTCTAGGATCCTGGGGCGCTCAGTGCCTTTGATCAGCGGTTTCAAGTGTACCTTTGACTATTCGTTGCCTATGTCCTCCGCCTCGGCTGCTCAAGCGTTTCCCATTGCTGTGGCTCAACTGGCAGCAGAATTGGAGCAGGCCACGTCGCCTGAGGAATTGTTGCGGGTGGTGAGGGCGCTGGGCGCTTTGGGCCAAGTGGAAGGGATCCCCATCTTAATTCGCGCCTTTGGGTTTAATCGCCCTGCAGTTGGGGAGGCTGCTCTGGAGGAGGTGCTGCGCTTTGGGGAAGCCGCGGTGCAGCCCTTGCTGAGCCATATTGACGGTTTCGATTACGGGGCGCGGGCCTATTCGGTGCGGGCTCTGGCCCGTATTGGCCATGGGGATGCCTACCCCTTTTTGGCGGAAGCCATTGTAGCGGACTTTGCCCCCAGTGTGCGACGGGCGGCGACCCGTGGGCTAGGACGAGTGGCGGCCAAGCGGCCCTTGCTCGATCAAGAGCGAGCCTTGCAACTGTTGCGGCAATGTCTTGCCGATGCCGATTGGGGAGTCCGCTACGCCGCCGTTGGATCCCTGACGGACTTGGCTCGCCAGGGTGAACAATCTCTGCGCCCCTCAGTCGAGGCTGCGCTCCAGATGGCCCTGGAAGATGCCGATCCTCTGATCCCTCTCCGCGCCCAGATGAGCTGGCAGGAATTGGCTGCCGAGCCTTAGCTTCCCTGCCCCACTGTGTTTTTCTTAAGTTTTTCTCGTTTTTTTAGGAGCACCATCTATGTCCCTTCCGTTGCTTGCCGATCGCCCCACCACCCAAAATGAACGGGTGCCTCGCTACTTTGTAGCCAGCGACGAAACCCCGCCGGTCTACCGTCCTGACGACCCGACAGGAATTGACAACATCATTCGCGCCGCCTATCGCCAGATCTTCAGCGAGCATCTGATGCTGGAGAGCTATCGGCAAAAAGCTCTGGAATCCCAGTTGCGCAACGGGGCAATCTCGGTCAAAGAGTTTGTGCGCGGCCTGGGCAAGTCGGAGGTGTACCGGGATCTGGTCATGGTTCCCAACGACAACTACCGCTTCATCGAGGTCACCTTCCAGCGCTTTTTGGGTCGGCCCACCTACAGCCAACAGGAGCGCATCAAGTACTCCATCATCGTTGCCACCAAGGGGCTAGATGGCTTCATCGACGCTGTGGTGGATAGCGAAGAGTACAATGCCGCCTTTGGGGACGATGTGGTGCCTTACCAACGCCGTCGCCTGTCGGAAAAGCCCGCCAACCTGGTGACCCCCCGCTATGGAGCCCGTTGGCGCGATGTCTCCGGCGTGAAGCGCTCGACGCGGGAAGTGGTGCGCACCTATCGTCTCACCCGTCCTCCCAAAGCCGGGGATCCAGAAAACTTCCTCAACATGGCCCGCATGCTCAATCCCAAGCCGGCAGCGCGGCAAAACATCAGCGTCTTCGATCTGAAGATCCCGGACATGACCACCAGCCGCCGCTAGGACTGGGCAAGCTTCCGGGGACAACCCTTTGCGGGCTCTGCCGGGCCGATCGATCCGAGGCTGTTCGGGTGGGTCGGCTCGCCGCTGTGTTTGAGCAGGATTCGTTATAATCTGGGTGATGCTTCTTAACACTTGGGTCGCATGAAGAATCCGGTTGTGCAGGCTTTTTTTGTCGGCAAAGCTGTGGCAGACGTTCTGCGCGAGCGTTTGGAAAGCGCCCTCACCGATATTGCCGGGGAAGTGGGCAAGGTGTGGGCTGAGCTGCAGGAGGGCTGGCAAACCTTTGCCCAGGATGTCATGACCCGGGCTGAGGCAGAAGCATCCATGGCCGCCCAGGAAAGGGTGCCGCTGCCTTTCCAGACAGAAGATTTGCAGGCAACTCTGGACGACTTGCGGGCGGAAGTGGCGCAGCTGCGCTCCGAGTTGCAGAAGTACCGGAGTCGAAACGCTTGAACGCGAGCCTTTTGGGATCCCGGACTTCTTTGGGATCACAACCCGTCAAGCCCTATACCGCCTACCGCTGGGCCCGGGAGAACTATACTCGCCAGGGCCGCATGCTGGACATTTGGCGATTTGTGCTCACCTGGCTGTTTTACCTTTGGCTGGATCAGCAGGCTTGGAGCTATGGGGGACAACCCACGCCCGAGCGAAAGGCCAAGCGCCGCCGGGCCAGAGCCATTTGGATCCGCGAAACGCTGCTTAACTTAGGCCCTACTTTTATTAAAGTGGGGCAGTTTTTCTCCACCCGCGCCGATCTCTTCCCCTCGGAATATGTCGAGGAGCTCTCCAAGCTGCAGGATCGGGTGCCTGCTTTCAGCTACGAACAGGTGGCGGCAATTGTGCAGCAGGAGCTGGGCAGGCCGATAACCCAAATCTACAGCTACTTTGATCCCACCCCTTTGGCCGCTGCCAGCTTGGGGCAGGTGCATCGCGCCAAGCTGAAAACCGGGGAAGAGGTGGTGGTGAAGGTGCAGCGTCCGGGGCTGACCCGGCTGTTCACCATCGATTTGGAGATCTGCCGTGGGATTGCCGAGTTCTTTCAGTATCGCACCTCTTGGGGCGGGCCGGGCCGCGACTGGATCGGCATCTACGAAGAGTGTCGGCGCACCCTCTGGGAAGAGGTGGATTACCTCAATGAGGGCCGCAATGCCGATACCTTCCGTCGCAACTTTCGGGATATGCCGCAAATTGCTGTTCCCAAAGTGTATTGGCGTTACACCTCTCCTCGCCTGTTGACGTTGGAATACCTGCCGGGGATCAAAATCAGCGATTACGAAGCCTTGAGTGCGGCAGGGTTGGATCGCAAGGTTTTGGCTCGTCTGGGGGCAGAGGCTTATCTGCGGCAACTGCTCAAGGATGGTTTTTTTCACGCCGATCCCCACCCCGGCAACATTGCCGTGAAGCCCGATGGCACGTTGATCTTCTACGACTTCGGCATGATGGGCCGCCTGCGCTCCGATGTGAAAGAAAAGCTGATGGGCACGCTGGCAGGTGTGGTCTCCAAAAATGCCGATCGGGTGGTGGCCTCGCTGGTGGAACTGGGGGTGCTGGTGCCCACCGCCGATCTGGCTCCGGTGCGCCGCTCGGTGCAGTACATGCTGGATCACTTTATGGACAAACCCTTTTCCAGCAACTCGGGAGAAATCTCGGTGGCGGCCATTAGCGAAGACCTTTACGAGCTGGCCTACGATCAGCCGTTTCGTTTTCCGGCTACCTTTACTTTTGTGATGCGGGCCCTGACCACGCTGGAGGGATTGGGGAAGGGGCTGGATCCGGAGTTCGACTTTATGGAGGTGGCCAAACCCTTTGCGGAAGAGCTGATGAGTTTAAACGGAAGCAAGACTGAGACCCTCTTGGCCCAGGTTGGCCGTCAAGCGGCTGAGTTCACCAGCAGCAGTCTCAGCTTGCCGCGCCGGATCGAATTGACCTTGAGCAAGATAGAACAAGGGGAGCTGCGCCTGCGGGTGCGATCCAGCGAGACGGAGCGCTTGCTGCGCAAGCTGAACAACACCGGGCTGGGAGTCATTTACGGGGTGTTGTTTGCGGCCTTTTTTTTGAGCGCAACTCAGCTCTTTTTGGCCGGACATGCTACCTTAACGGTTATCACTTTGGTTTTGGCTGCCCTCGCTGCTCTTGCTTTAATCAGAGTACTCTTAAGGTTGAATCGGTCAGAGCGATTGATGTGATGCGACGATATGCCTGCGCTACGGATCCCGGCAAGATCCGCAGCAGCAATCAGGATGCCTACTACTGCGATCCGGAGGGACGCTACTTTATTGTTGCCGATGGTATGGGAGGACATGCTGCCGGGGCTACAGCCAGCCTGTTGGCTGTCGAGACCATCCGAGAATATCTGGATCGAGGCTGGAAAAACGTGCCGGCACCCCGGTTGCTCAGCGAAGCCGTAGAAGCAGCCAACAGTGCCATCCTCAAGGATCAGCGGGAAAATCCAGAGCGGGCAGACATGGGCACTACGGTGGTGGTGGCCATGGTGGATCCCAAGGGCAACTGCTGGAGTGCTCACATTGGCGATTCTCGCCTCTATCGCCTACGGGGATCCGAGATGCAGCAAATGACCGAGGATCACACCTTGGTGGCCCGCTCCATTCGACTGGGAGAGTTGACCTATGAGCAGGCCCGGATTCACCCTTGGCGACATATTCTCGAGCGCTGCCTGGGCCGACCCGATGCGGGGCCGCCTTCTGTGCAGCCGATTACAGTTTACCCAGGGGATCGCCTGTTGTTGTGTAGCGACGGCCTGACGGAGGAGTTAGACGACGAAGTGATCATCGAGTATTGCCTGCAGGTGGAAGATTTGGAGCAACTTCCCCTAAAGCTCATCGAGGCGGCCAAAGAGCGGGGCGGGCGAGACAACATCACAGTAGTGATTGCCGAATACGCCTAGTTTGCCCTCGGCTAAAGACGGTATTGGCGGTACACTTCGCTGGCCGCTCGGTGCAGCAGGGAGTGGCGATACACGAGGCGGTCGAGGTCTTTGCCGTAGCCGCCGCCGATGACGCAGGCGACAGGATAGCCCTGCTTTAGACAAGTGTTCAGCACTTGCATGTCCCGCCGAAACAGCCCCTGGTCGCTGAGGGCCAGCTTGCCCAAGAGGTCTTCTTCGTGGGGATCCACACCGGCATCGTAGAGCACCAGGTCAGGGCGCACCTGAGCCAACAGATCGGGCAAGTGGTCGGCCAAAGTCTGGAGATAGGCTTCATCTTCCATGCCTACTGGCAGGGGCACGTCCAGGTCGCTCTGTTGTTTGGTGGCGGGGAAGTTGGCCTCGCAGTGCATGGAAAAGGTGAACACCCGCGGCTCGGAGCGAAAGATCCAAGCAGTGCCATCTCCTTGATGGACATCCAGATCCACGATCAAGAGCCTTTGCACCAGCCCTTGCTGCAGCAGGACTTGGGCGGCAATGGCCAGGTCGTTGAAGATACAAAAGCCGGAGCCGTAGGCGGGGAAGGCATGGTGGGTGCCGCCGGCGGTGTTGCAGGCCAGGCCGTGGCGCAGGGCCAATTGGGCGGTCAAGACGGTACCCCCCACCGCTCGACAGGTGCGCTGCACCAGCTCCGGGCTCCAGGGCAGGCCGATGCGCCGCTGCAGCTTGGCCTCCAGGGATCCCTCACAGTAGGCTCTGACGTACTCAGGGGTATGTACCGACTCAATCCAGGCGAGAGGGGGCAGCTCAGGGTGGTGCACTTGCTGGGGGCGGATCACCCCTTCCCGCAGCAGCAGCTCTTGCAAGAGGCGAAATTTCGGCATGGGAAAGCGATGGCCCGGCGGCAGGGGGGCACTGTAGTCGGGGTGGTAAACAATTGGCAAAGACATCAAGGGCAACTGGATTGACGGCGGCGAGCATGGCCTATGACGGCTCCAGTGCTTATGGTAGAGGTAGCCCGCTCCTGCCGGATCCCTTCGAGACTCTTGCAAACCTGTTCTCCGTACCGCCGCGATTCCCTATGTTTACTGCGTCGGATCCCTTTTTGGGTCGCCTCTTGGCTCAGCGTTATCGACTCGTACATCTGCTGGGACAGGGGGGCATGGGGCGAGTCTATTTGGCTCAAGATTTGCTCTTTGGTGGGGTGGAAGTGGCTGTCAAGCTGCTTTCCCAGCCGGCAATGGATCGGCGCACCCGCCTGCGCTTTGAACGGGAAGCGAAAGCCTGCGCGGCTTTGGGCCAAAAAAGCCTGCACATTGTCAAAGTCAATGACTATGGCCTTACCCCCGATGAGGTGCCTTTCTATGTGATGGAATACCTGAACGGCCAAACCCTCAAGGATATTCTGGCCGCAGGGGCTTTGCCTTTGGAGCGCTTCTTCCGGCTGGCCCGCCAAATTGGCCTGGGGTTAAAGGCGGCCCACGAGGGGATCCTCATGGAAGGGCAACGGGTGCAGGTGATCCACCGCGATTTGAAGCCGGCCAATGTGATCGTGGTGGCCGATGACAGTTTTGGGGAACTGGCGAAGCTGGTGGATTTCGGCATTGCCAAGCTGCTCAACAGCCATGAATCTTTGAGCTTTACCCATGCCTACCTGGGAACGCTGGCCTATTCTTCCCCGGAACAGCTGGAAGGGTTGCCGCTGGACGCCCGTTCCGATATCTACAGCTTCGGGATCATGCTGTACCAGATGGTGTCCGGGGAGATGCCCCTCAAGCCCACCACCGAATCTTTCCCGGGCTGGTACCAGGCCCACCACAAGCACCGGCCCATCCCTCTAGAAGACTGGGGACTGAAGTTTCCGCTGCCCGCCGGTTTGTCTGACTTGATCCTCGGTTGCCTGGCCAAAGATCCTGCCGCCCGCCCGCAATCGGTGGCCAATGTGTTGGCGGAGCTGGAGCACATTCAAGCCAGAGCACAGGGATCTATTGCCCCTCAGGTCCCAGTCGCCTCGTCGGAAGAGGCTGCCTCTGGCCCACTTTCTGGAGGTCTCCCTGCCGCTGCGCCGTCCTTGGTTACAGCCGGTACTCTGCGGCTCAGGCCCCTGACGGCGGCCACGGAGGTCGAGAACGGGGGATCCCTGCTTTGGGTGCGCCTGATTCCCTTTCTGATGGGCGGGCTGCTGGGCTGGGTTTTGGTGAGTTGGCAATGGGGACAGTTGCTGCAGCGCCCCTCGGCCCCCCGTGTTTCCGGGCCAGGATCTCGTCCGGCAGTGGAAGATCCCATTGCCCCAGAGAATGCCCATCCCCTGTCTGAGGAGAGTGGTTCGAGCGAGGAGCCGCCGCTGGAGGGGATCCCTGAGTTCCTTGTTTTGGCTTCAGAGCAGAGCAAACGGCGGGACCCGGCACCGGAGCTGGAACCCTACACCCGGAGCGAGCCGGTGTTTCGCGCCTTTCCCTTGGAGACTTCCCGCGAGACGGTACGAGCCAGCCTGGGATCCCCCAACCAGCAGGGGCAGGGCGCTTGGCCCAATACCGTGTACGACCTGTACCGCTTTGGCGGGGTGAACCTGGGCCTGCTCTACGACGCATCCAGTCTGGCCCTGCGGCAAACCGAAGCTACCGTCACCGCTGGCGTACCCACCCCGCAAGTGGAAGGACTCTTGGAGGATATGCTGCAAGCCCCCTTGCCTGCTCAACTGCAGCGAGAACTGCAGGCTGTGCGCGAGGGACGTTCCGGGCGAGTGCAATTCCGCGTTGGCCCCTGGGCCGGCAGGATCGAACGCAACGCCCAAGGCCATCTTTACATGGCCCTCTGGGATCCCGCGCTGCCCAGCGGTGCTCCACCCCCTTCTCCTGTCTCCTCTCCCACCCTACCCCCGGCTGCCCCTGTTGCCCGGCCTCCCAAGGCCCGTAACCTCAATTCAGCAGCAGGCGGCCCTCTTCCCGGCCAGACCATGCAGGAGCTGCTGCGCCGTGCGCGCGAATTGCGGGGGGACTGAGCCATGTCTGCTTCTGAAGACAAAAAGCCGCTGTTGGGCACCGTCGCTCGCTTCTTCAAAACCCTGGCCAGGCCCTTCCCTATCGGGCCTACGGCTCTCCTCAAACCCCCCGAACCTCCTCCCCCCAAGCGCCCGGTGCGCCTGTGGATTACCTGCCCGGGAGAGCCCCCTCGAGTGGTTGCCCTGAAGGGATCCGACATTCTCGGTCGCAGCCAGACGGTGGCCACCATTCGCATCCCTGCCCCCGCGGTGAGCCATCTCCACGCCCACATCCGTCCCCGCCCGGATTGGCGCCTGCCCGGTCTGGGTTGGCGGATCCCGTTGCCCTCTATTCTCTACTGGCTGGGGTGGAATGCCGGTCGCTACCAGCTAGAAGATCAAGACTCGACCAACGGCGTTTTCCGCCTCAAACCCTTCGGTGGCGCCGAGCGGGTGCGCCGGGTGATCTTGCGCCACGGCCAGCAACTGAGCCTTGGCCCGCCTCGGGATCCGGAGAGCGTCTGGATTCAAGTGCTGGATCCACCCCCACCACAGGTGTATGGGGTGCGCGGCTGCCTCATCCTGATGGTAGTCTTGGGGCTGGGGGCGAGGATTTGGATCGGCCATGAGTGGAGCAAGTTCTCAGTGGAGCCACCCCTCTCCGCAGATCGCAACCCCCTGATCGTCCTGGCCGGGGATCAGCAGACGGAGCTGCGCCGCCATCAGGGGGACACCTACCGGGAGCTGCCCGACCTGGAAGCTTTTGGGCCGATTTTGCCCAAGGTGGTGGTCGCCGCCGAAGATCACCGCTTTTACTCCCACTTTGGGGTGGATCTGCTGGGCATTGCCCGCGCCTTCTGGGTGAACCTGCGCTCAGGGGAGGTGCAGCAGGGGGGCAGCTCCATCAGCCAACAACTGGCCCGCACCGTGCTGCGGGACTACACCGGCTCCGGCAACACCTTCGGGCGCAAGCTGCGGGAGGCCGTCGCTGCCCTGAAGCTGGAACAGCGCTACAGCAAAGACGAAATCCTCGCTCTCTACCTCAACAATGTTTACCTGGGCAACGGCATCTACGGCTTTGAGACTGCTGCCCAGTTCTATTTCGGGATCCCAAGCCGCCAGCTCAGCCTTTCCGAAGCTGCGACTCTGGCGGCCATTTTGCCCGCGCCCAACGCCTTTAACCCTGTCGCCAACTATGATGCCGCCGTTCGGGGCCGGGATCGGGTGTTGGATCGCCTGAGCGAGCTGAAAGTCTTCCCCGAAGAGGAGATTCGGCGGGCCCGGCGCAGTCGCCTCACCCTCAACCCCAATTTGCGCTCCCAAACCTCGACAGTTGCTCCCTACTTTTACAGTGCCGTCTTCCAGGAGCTGCGGCAGCTCTTGGGCCAAGACCTCTCGGCAGAGGGCAACTTCATCATCGAAACCACGGTGCATCTGCCCTACCAGCGTTTGGCAGAGCAAGTCCTGGCCCAAACTGTGCGCGAGTCGGGATCCCGCTTGGGCTTCAGCCAAGGCGCTTTGGTCAGTCTCGACAGCCGCAACGGCGAAGTGCTGGCTTTGGTGGGCGGGATCGACTACGACGCCAGCCCCTTCAACCGGGCTACCCAAGCTCAAAGGCAGCCGGGCTCCACCTTCAAAGTGTTCACCTATGCGGCTGCCCTCACCCAGGGGATCCCTCTCTCCCAAGTGTTGTCTTGCGAGCCCCTCACCTGGGGCAACCTCACCTTTCGCGGCTGTCGCTCGGGATCGGCCCCTATGGATTTGGCCCGCGGCCTGATCCTCTCCGAAAACGTGATTGCCCTGCGGTTGGCCCAACAAGTCGGTCTAGAGCAAGTGGTGGCGATGGCGCGGCAAATGGGCATCCAATCGCCGTTGCAACCCTATCCTTCTATGGTGATTGGCACCATGGAGGTGAACTTGCTGGAGTTGACAGCAGCCTTCACTCCTTTTGCCAATCGTGGCCTTTGGTCAAGGCCCCACACCATCCGCCGCATCTTGGATAGCAGCGATTGCGCCAACCCCAACGACTTTCGCACCTGCCGCGAGATTTACCCTGGTCGGGAGGATCCCCGCTCTCAGCGACTTGTCTTACCAGAAACCGTCGCCCAACAGATGACAGCCGTACTGCAAGGGGTGATCAGCTCCGGCACCGGCACTGCTGCCCGGCTCGGCATTGGAGAAGCCGGTAAAACCGGCACCACCACCGCCAACAAGGATCTGCTCTTTATCGGCTACACGCCCAACCCTCCCCTGGTGACCGGCATTTGGCTGGGCAATGATGACTCTAGCCCAACACGAGGAAGCAGCAGCATAGCCGCTCAAACTTGGGGAAATTACATGAGACAAGTCATTACCAATAGTTTGACGATGGTTCAATAGAGCAACTCCGAGAGCAGCCTTGGCAATTGGCAACCCCAAATCCTGACAACCCGACAGAAAACTCTCCTGCATCCCAAGTGAGAAATGCCTAATAACCAGTTTGGCCGTACCCCTCAATAAACCCACAATCTATGTTCACCCACTTTCTCAGCGCAGATCTCGGCCAAAGGGCAACAACGACAAAATAATTAACTTCATGTGTTGTTTGGCAAAGGGGATCCCAACAATGGTGATTGCCAGAATCACAGCCCAGAAGAGATGGTTAAGCACCAACGGCCAGCCAAACAGCAATAGCCAGATGACGTTAAAGATCAGCAGCAGCGGGCTGTTGGCATCGGGATACTCCACCACTTCCTTTCCGAAGGGGGCAAGCACTGCAAACCCCAGTTTGATGCTCTGCCAGCCAAAGGGAATGCCGATGATTGTCAGCTAGAAATTGCAGGAGCCCCGCACTGTACCCGTAGGGTCGGTGTCGGGAGGAATGCTATAATAATACTGCGGACACCAGAAACGGCTGTTTAGGGCACTGGTAACGGTCGATTGGGGGTGCTGTAAACCACCCCAGAGGCTCGTGGTTGGCTTGCTAACTGCAGGGCTACTAAAAGCCCGCTCCGTACCGCCTAGCGGTTGGTGTCGGGTAGTTTACGCAAAGGCTCAGTCCTCTAAGATGTAGCCCAAACCTGTCAGCTAGAAATTGCAGGGTACAAGAGCAGAACTAGCCTTCCTGTTCGACATCCATACTCTAACCAGCTGTTGGCCAAGACTGGGATCCCAAAATCTGCTTCTTTCCTGGGCTCTAGCGTTCTGCGTCACCGAGGGGAGCGGGCTCCATCACCGGAGGCACTGCGGCCCTATTCACCTTGCAGGGCAGAATGCGGTTCAGAAAGCGGAGGATCCCCCAAACCCAACTGACGGTGATCACCCAAAAGATCCACAACCCGCTTGCCCACGGTTGCGGCAAGTCCAAGGCCATCCCCCCAATCATTGGGCCAAGAGCAAACCCCGCCGCCCAGCAGAGGGAGTTGACCGACAGATACACCCCCCGCAAGTGATCCGGCGCCAAATCCGCCACCAAAGCAGAGGCAGAGGGGTTGTAGCTCACCAACGCCAAAGAGAGCACCGCCAGCGCCAAGACTGCCACCGCCGGGGCCGGAGCCCCCAATTCCGCCGCCAGACCGCTAAGCCAAACCAAAAGAAATCCCACCCCCCACATCAGGGCGGATCCCTGCAACCCTTGGATGCGCGTCCGGCGATTCAACCAACGGGCCACCGGCATCTGCAGCAGAGCGATCAAGGCCCCATGCAAGGCAAACAAAATGCCGATTTGCACCTCTGGGATCCCTACCCCATTGCGGAAGTAAAGGGGCATGCTGCTGCTGAGCTGGGCCACATAGGTGGTGAACAGGATATTCGACAGGCCAAACACCAAAAGGGAGCGATCTCTAAGGGCGGTTTTCCAACCTGCCAACACAGGCTCTGCTGCCGGACAAGTCGCCCGAGTTTCCCGGATAAAAAACCAAAGTACTGCCAGAAAGATTAGAAAAGTGACACCGTCGATTACAAACAAGAGCCGATAGGCCCCCGTCAGAGCCACCAGCGTGCTGGCCATAGCCACCCCAAGGCTGAGGCCCAGGTTATCCCCTAGACGGTTGAGAGCGTAGGCTTCGTTGCGCTGCTCACGAGTGGTTAGATCTGCTACAATCGCTTCCGCAGGCGGCCAGTACAACCCCTGCCCCAAGCCTGCAGCCATATTGGCCAGGGCAAAACTCCAGAAGTCATAGGAGAGCGCAAACCCAAACGACCCCAAGGTGGAAATAGCCAGAGAGAGGATCAAAGTGGAACGGCGCCCCCAAGCTCCATCGGCCATCGAGCCGCCCAGGATGCGGCCAAACACCCCGGCAAAAGCCATAATGCCTAGCCCCAGGCCCACTTGGGTGGCGGTCAGCCCCACCTGATTCACAAAAAAGAGACTGGCATAAAACAAGGTAAAGCCGGTTCCAGTTTGGGAAAGCAGCCGACCGATAAAGATCAGCCAAACCTGAAAACTGAGCTTCGGCCACCAAGAAGGGATCCACATGTTGAGTGCAGCAGGATGTTGAGTGCAGCAGGGGAGGGCCTACCTAGCCTACGGGATCCCGATCCTTGAGGCCAGGGCAAGGAGCCTGCTCTGACAAGTAAACTGAAAATTTGTGCAGCCAGGCTTGATGTTCGTTGCCAGAAGGCTCTTCACCCAGCGAGCCAGCAGACAGGGCAACCCATTTCCCCAACTCCAATCGCGTCAGCGGGACGGAGTCCAATATATTCGCTCAACAGCCGCGCCAACTTATAAACTCGATAATCGAGCTGCACTAAGCTACTTTTCATCTGCCCCAAAACACCCAGTCCTCTTCTGAGCCAACTTACAACCTTCAACCTTTCCCAAAACCTGCTGATCGCGTCAGCGGGACGGAGTCCTTGCAGGAAGCCAACCCCCATCTTGCTTGCTGCAGCCGAGGCGCAAGTTCCCTTTGCCCACAACAGAGCACCTGTAGCTCAGTCGCAAACCTGGACAAAGCTAGAAGAAGCTGTGCCTTACAGTTCTAGTACCAACAATTTTAACTAACGGGGGTGCGGGGGCAATAGGTCCCATGCTCTAGCCGCAGGGTGAGCACTGGGATACATGGATCCCCGCCATACCCCTGAGCGAAATCTGTAGTAAAGTCTACTTATGCTGGCGGTAACCTACAAGTACTGGGCTTATCCAGATGCCTCCCAACAAACCAGCTCACGGGCGGACGACGGGGATTGACCTGGTTTTGGAGCAATTCCTGACAACTTCAGAGGGCGCTTTTGGGAACGGCCCAAGGGCTTCAAAGCCCTGCAAGGCCAGCTGAGAAGGCTGCAACCCAGGGGGGCGAGAAAACAGCAGGGGTCTTGCCACTGGAAGAGAGCACCACTGCAGGTTGCCAGGATGCAGCAGGGCATTGCCAATGGTTGCCAAGAGTTTCATTTCCAGAGGGCCCATTGGCGTTGAGACCGAGGGCAGACCCTCTCTATCTTTTCTTTGTGGAAGATCTTTGTGGAAGACCTCAAGGCCAAGGGCTGGGCAAGGGGGATGTTGCCCAAGGATTGCGTCGAGGCTGCCTGGGGATAGATTCTCTGCCTTCTGGAGTGGGTTTGCTGGAAGGGTGGGGTGGACTTTGCCAAGGTTGACCCCAAAGGAAGCGGCCAAATCGGTTGCAAGTGCTGGGGGATGGTTAGCAACAGCTGGGCTGTCGGGGGGCCTCAGTGCCCTGAATGCCGGTACCGGGTGCATCGGGACTCAGCCTCAGCCTTGGGAACTGTGCTGGGTGGATTAGAGGTTGTTTTGCGAGCTGGCAGTGCCTAGGGGGGAGGCTGGGGAAGGGGAACCGCCTGTCCAGTTGTTCTGTCGGGGGTTGTAGACCCAGACAAGTGGCGTGGGGCAGGAATGCCCGACCGCGAGGTAAGGACTCCGTCCTGCTGACGGGAAGGGTGGCCCGCGCTCTGTCCATAGGATGAGCGCCGGGAGGATGTCACTCTTGCCGACTTTGGTGTTCGCGCCAGAACTGCTCCGCAAAAGCCACCGTCGGGTGGAGAGGGGCACGGGGTTTGCTGCGCAGGGGCATGTTGGCTTCTTCAGGGGTGCGGTTGCCCTTGCGTTGATTGCAGCGTTCGCAAGCCGTCACCACATTGTCCCAACTGTGGGATCCCCCTTTGGAGAGGGGCACGACATGATCCAAGGTCAGATTGTGGGTGCTGCCACAATACTGGCAGGTGTGGTGATCCCGCCGCAAAACCTCCCGCCGATTCACAGGGGGCACGCGCCAAGCGCGCTCTTTGCCCTTGATGGTCAGGCGAATATGTTCGGGCACTTCAATGACCTGGCTGGGGGAGCGCACCTTCCACACCGGCACATTCATCATCGAGAGCGGTTCGGCTTTGCCTGTTAGCAGCAGCACGATTGCCCGCTTGATATTGACCCGGCTGATGGGCAAATAGTTTTGGGAAAAGACAACGATCGACTGTTCCAGAAGGTGGGTAGCGGCAGTCATGGCTCAGCTCTTCCTTTTGCCGCCATTCTCCTGAGGAATCTTGCGAATGGCAAGCTTTTCCCCACCGCCATCGACACCGGCAGCGCTCAGACATTCAAGAGTTTCTTACGATCGCGAGCCAGACAGATGGGCTAGTATCCGGGTGATGGTTGGATCCCGTACCGCCCATGACTTACCCGCTGCACGTCGCCCTGGTTTGGCACCAACACCAACCCCTCTACAAAAGTCCGGTGGCGGGTAAATATCGCATGCCTTGGGTGCGCCTACACGGGATCAAAGATTACCTGGACTTGGTGTTGCTGCTGGAGCGCTATCCCCGCCTGCACCAAACGGTCAACTTGGTGCCCTCCCTGATTGTGCAAATCGAAGAGTACGTAGCCGGCTCGGCTTTTGATCCTTACCTGGAACTGACCTTATCCCCTGTCGAAAAGCTCAGCCCCGATCAACTGCGCTTTGTGGTCGAGCGTTTTTTCGACAGCCACTACCCCACCATGATCGAGCCCTACCCCCGTTACCGGCAGCTCTACAACCAACGGGAATCTCAGGGGGTGAACTGGTGTCTGCAGTACTGGACTCCGCAGGACTTCGGGGATCTGCTGGCCTGGCACAACCTGTCTTGGTTTGATCCTCTCTTTCAGGAGGATCCTGAGATTGAGGGCTGGATCAAAATGGGATCCGGTTTTACCCTGGCGGATCGGCAGCGGATCTACGCCAAGCAACAACAGATCCTCGGCGCTATCCTGCCCCAGCACGCCAAACTGCAGAGCAGCGGCCAACTGGAGCTGACCACCAGCCCCTATACCCACCCCATCTTGCCCCTGTTGGTGAGCGAGCGCTCGGCACGGGTGGCCCGCCCAGGGTTGCCCTTACCTCGCTACCCCTTTCACTGGGAGCAGGATGTCCACACCCAACTGGAGCGGGCTAAGCAGATCTATCGGGAGCGCTTTGGCCGCGAGCCGCGGGGCCTGTGGCCTTCGGAGCAATCGGTGAGCCCTGCCATTGTGCCGATTGTGCAAGAACAGGGCTTTGATTGGATCATCTCCGACGAAGGGGTTTTGGGGTGGAGCCTGGGCCAGCCTTTTCATCGCGATGGGCAGGGCCACATTCTGGAGCCGGAGAAGCTCTACCGCCCCTACCGCCTGGAAACCGAGCGGGGGGATTTGGCGATTGTCTTTCGGGATCACCGCCTTTCGGATTTGATTGGCTTCAGCTACAGCGCCATGCCCGCCGATGCTGCCGCCAAAGATCTCATTGGCCATCTGGAGAGCATCCGCAACCGCCTGCCCCAGGAGCAGCCCTGGCTGGTGACCATCGCTCTGGATGGGGAAAACTGCTGGGAGTACTACCCCCAAGATGGCCGGCCCTTCTTGGAAAACCTCTATACCCGCCTCAGCCAGCACCCGGCGCTGCGCTTGGTGACGGTCTCCGAGTTTCTGGATCAGTTTCCTCCCACTGAGTTTTTGCCGGCAGAGCAGCTGCACAGTGGCTCCTGGATCGAGGCGGACTTCACCACCTGGATTGGGGATCCCGTCAAAAACCGCGCTTGGGAGCTTCTGGCCCAAGCCCGTCAGGTGATTCAGGATCATCCCCGCGCCAATCCCCAAGCCTGGGAGGCCCTCTGGGCCGCCGAGGGATCCGATTGGTTCTGGTGGTTTGGGGCAGGCCACTCCTCCGCCCATGATGCCGTTTTCGATCAGTTGTTTCGGGAGCACCTGCAGGCGCTCTACACCGCTTTGGGAGAGGCAGTGCCGACCGTGCTGCGATTTCCCCTGGAGGATCATGACGGCCTAGGGGATCGCCTGCCGCAGGGGTTTATCCACCCGGCCATCAACGGTCGTCCGGCAGAACGGGAGTGGAGCCAAGCGGGGCGGGTGGAGATTGGAGCGGCCCGAGGCACCATGCACCGCAACAGCATTGTTCGTCGCCTCTGGTACGGGTTCGATCACTTCAACCTCTACCTGCGGCTGGATTTTAACTCGGTGGTGCAGCGGCCCAGGCAATTGCTGGTGCTGTGGTTCTACCCCAACCGTGTCACCGTCAACAGCCCCATTCCCCTGCAGGGGTTGCCGGCAGAAGCTCCTCTCAACTACCACTACCGCCACCTGCTGCGGTTGTCGCTGCCGCCTCCCGGCACCGGCCAGCATCCGGCAGAGGTGCAAGCCCAGCTCTTGCAGGCAGGGGAGTACCACACCTGGCACGCCATCGGCCATCAAGTGAAGGCGGTGGTGGATGCCTGTTTGGAGGTGGCCATCCCCTGGAGCAATTTGGGCGCCCAGCCGGGTCAGGAGCTGCAATTTGTCATCCTGGCCGCGGATGGCGAGACCTTTCAGGAAGGGATCCCGCCCAAGGCCACCATTGCCCTGCGCAGACCCTGAGAGTGATGACCAGCAGAGCTTCAAGTTATGTCGCGCGATCTCTATCCCCCCATCGAGCCCTACGATCAAGGCTTTCTGGCGGTTTCCTCCCTCCACACCCTGTACTACGAGCAGTGCGGCAACCCGGCAGGCAAGCCGGTGGTGTTTTTGCACGGGGGGCCTGGAGGCGGGATCGATCCCATCTACCGGCAGTATTTCGATCCCAGCCGCTGGCGGGTGGTGCTGTTCGATCAGCGGGGCTGCGGGAAAAGTCGCCCCTATGCCGAGCTGCGGGAGAACACCACCTGGGATCTGGTGGCGGATATCGAGAAGTTGCGCCAGCATCTGGGCATTGATCGCTGGTTTGTGTTCGGGGGCAGCTGGGGCAGTGCCCTTGCCCTGGCCTATGGGCAAACCCACCCCCAAGCCTGCCTGGGGTTTATCTTGCGGGGCATTTTTCTCTTGCGCCCTTTTGAGCTCCGCTGGTTTTACCAGTCGGGAGCCGGCTACTTTTTCCCCGATGCTTGGGAACATTACCTGGAGCCGATCCCTCCCGAAGAGCGGGATGACCTGCTGGCAGCCTACCACCGCCGCCTCAACGACCCAGATCCCCAGGTACGGCTGAGGGCAGCTCGCGCCTGGTCCGTCTGGGAGGCCAGCACCAGCAAGTTGATCCCCAGCCCAGAGCTCATCGAGCGCTTTGGTCGGGGAGAGTTTGCCGAGGCCTTTGCCCGCATTGAGTGCCATTACTTTGTCCACGGCGGTTTTTTGGATCCGGAGGATCAGCTCCTCAGGGGGGTGGGACGGCTGCGGCATCTGCCGGCGGTGATCGTCCAGGGGCGCTACGACGTGGTCTGCCCGCCCATCTCTGCTTGGGAGCTGCATCAGGCTTGGCCAGAAGCAGAGTTTCGGATGATCCCCGATGCTGGCCATTCCATCACCGAGCCCGGAATCCGCACCGCCCTCCTGGAAGCCACCGATCGCTTTGCCGGTTTGTGAGCCCCGCCGAGCCAACCCAGTGCTGCCAGGGATCCCAAGACCTTGAAGAATTGCTACAGGAAGGCCGGCAAAACCTTGGGATCCAGCCCAGAAGCACGGCCAAGCCTATCGACAGTTGGCGATTTTGGGTTTATCACTGAGGGAGGGGCGGTGCAAGCTGCCCACACCTGGCTGGTGCATCCACCCAAGTGCTTCGCGGATTCAAGCTCATTTCTACTTCACCGTTTCCAGGGTCGAACCATGCAGAAACCAACCCATCTGTTCAAGCTTGCCCTAGCCCTGCCCATCTCCTTCTTGCTGGCAGATGCAGTTGTGGCCTACCCCTGCGACTCGGTTGGGGGTGAAGCTTACAACCACCACGGCTCCACGGTTCAGGTCAGCAGCGACGCCAACAGCTTCGGGGTTCAGTGGTCGCCTGCCTCCTCTGCTGTCGGCAACGGCTTCATTGGAGTTGCCATTGAAACGGTGAACGGCGAGCAAGCCCAGAGCGCCATCAGCCGTCGTCTGTTCGGCCCCGCACTTCGAGTTCAGGGGGTGCAGGTGGTCGGCTTGCTCCAGGATGGTCCTGCTCAACGAGCCGGTCTGGCCCAGGGCGATATTTTGATTGGAGTGGATGGGCAGCGGGTCACCTCCGTGCAACATGTGCAGCAGATCATCCAAAATACCCCGGTAGGCCAATCGGTGCCGATTACCTTCCGCCGCGGCGGGCAGGTGCTGTCAACGGTGGTTGTGGTGGGGGATGGCCGGGTGTTGCGCCCCTTGATGCTGCAGCAGCAGTGAGCCTTGTCGGGATCCCTACCCGGAGACCTCCGTAAATGCCGATGGGAGTTTCAGGATGGGCCGTCTGGGCAGTTTGTGCTCTTAACGGGTTGCTGTTTCTGGCTCTGATCACCCTTATCCCCATCATTTTGAAGCTGCGCTCGGCTCTTGGGGTTACGGAGCGGGCCATGGCCGATTGGCGAGAAGCAGCTCAACAGGCCTTGGCTCCCACTCCCGCTGAGTTGCTGCGTCTGCGGGATCGTCTGCGCGAGAATCGCCGTACCCTTGCCCGCTGGCAGCGTCGTTTGCAGTTCTGGCAAGGGATCCGCAGGGTGGCCGTTTGGCTGGGGCGTAGGCTTTGAGGGATATGGATAGCAACTATCCTGTCTCCAATCCCATCCGGTTGCAGGTCATGGCCAACGCTCTGGCGGGGATTGCCGAAGAGATGGGAGCCCGCCTCATCCGCGGTTCTTATTCGGCCAACATCAAGGAGCGGCGGGATTGCTCCACAGCTCTGTTTGACGCGCAAGGGGCTTGCATTGCCCAGGCAGCTCACATCCCGGTGCATTTGGGCGCCCTTTCGCAGGCGGTGCGAGCGGTGGTGGCAGCCAACCCGCGACCCGGAGATGTGTTTCTCCTCAACGATCCCTACCAGGGGGGATCCCATCTGCCGGACGTTACGGTGGTCGCGGCCATTCCCGGCTGGAGGGATCCCGACCGGATTTGCGCCTATGCTGTGAACCGTGCTCATCATGCTGATATTGGAGGGATGCGCCCTGGCTCCATGCCCGCCGACTCCACAGAACTTTGGCAAGAGGGGCTGGTGATCCCGCCGATACGGCTGGCTGGGCTCTCTCTAGAAGGAGAGTTGTACTGGCAGGAGGATCTGCTGCGCCTAATCCTGGCCAATGTGCGCAATGCCGAGCAGCGGCGGGGGGATCTGCAGGCCCAGGTGGGGGCCAGCGCAGTGGGGATGAGCCGGTTTCGGGAGTTGCTGGCCCGCTTTGGAGAAGAGGAAGCTTGGCAGTTGATCGCAGGGGTCATCGAGTACAGCCGCCGGCGGATGCGGGCGCAAATTCAGGCTCTGCCCGATGGGATCTACACGGCTGAGGATTGGTTGGAGGGCTACGGGGATCCGCCCGCGCCCCTTGAGATCCGGGTGCAGGTGGAAGTAGAGGGCGAGAAGCTGCGGGTGGACTTCACCGGCACTGCTCCGGCCATGGCGGGAAACCTGAACGCGCCCCTGGCCGTCACCCGCTCGGCGGTGTTGTTTGCCCTGCGCTGTCTGTTGGATCCCACGGCCCCCAGCAATGTCGGCTTGGAGGATCCCATCGAGATCGTGGCGCCGCCCGGCTGCTTGGTGAATGCCCAGTTTCCGGCAGCAGTGGTGGCGGGCAATGTGGAAACCTCGCAGCGAATTGCCGATGTGGTGTTCAAAGCTCTGGCTCCCGTGGCCGGATTGCGGAGCATCGCCCAGGGACAGGGCACCATGAACAACTGTGTGCTGGGCAACCGCCGCTTCACCTACTACGAAACCTTGGGGGGTGGTCAGGGGGCCAGCCGACAGCGACCGGGCCTGGATGGCGTCCACGTGGGCATGAGCAATACCCTCAACACCCCCATCGAGGCTCTGGAGCTGGAGTATCCCCTGCGGGTACTGCGCTACGAGCTACGCCAGGATTCCGGCGGCCATGGCCAACAGCGGGGCGGCTGGGGGCTAATCCGCTCCATCCAGACTTTGCAGGATTGCACCCTCTCCCTGCTCACCGAGCGGCGCCACTATGCCCCCCAAGGAGAACAGGGAGGCGGGCCAGGCCAAGTGGGGATCAACCTCCTCAACGGGGATCCCTTGCCCGGCAAAATCAGCCGCTCCCTAAAAGCCGGCGACGTGATCACCCTCTACACGCCGGGCGGCGGGGCTTGGGGCTCAAACAAGGATGAGCAGGCTCCCGAACCCAGGTAGCGCAGGTGGTCAAGAAACAACTGCTCGCAGCGGCGGATCACCTCATCGCGATTGGCGAAGTGCTCTAGCCTTTGCACTTCTTGACCTTTCTCAAACAAAATTAGGGTTGGCAAAGAGCGCACCCGATAGCGGCGCGGCAGCCAAAAATTGTCGTCTACATTCACCCGCAGTACTTTGACCGCCCCTCCCCACTCGGCTACGAGACGGTCGGTAATCGGCTGAATGAAGCGACACAGGCCACACCAAGGGGCGCCGAAATCCACCAAAACCAACCCATCACTTGTCAAAAGTTCTTGATTAAAAGCATCTAAAGCAACTTGCAAGGCCATCACTCCCAAACTAAAGAAGTTCTTTGGGATCATGCTACCAGGCAACTCGGCTGGCTGCAGAAACCATTTGTGGATGGAAGGCGTAAAGAATCACTACAAAGCTGAACACCCCCAAATAGGCCCAGCGCAGAAACTCTCGCGGGCGCAGTTGCTGTCGCTTCTGCAGAATGGCCAAGCCGGGGATCACGGAGGTGCGCGCCTTGAGATCGCGGAAGGCCTGCCCGTATTTCCGCTCCAGGCGGTGATCCCCGTGCCAAACCGCAAACAGGTGGTAGGCAATGAGCCCAAGCGAGGTCACCACCATAAAGCTGGAGCCAATCCAAAGGGTATGGGCTACACACCAGATCACCTGGCCCACCATTTGCGGATGACGGGTGATGCGGATGATCCCGGTCTCAAACAGGTGGATCTCCGGCTTGCGAATGGCGGCGATCTCCAGCAAGTTGAAGGTGGCCGGATACAAAAAGAAAAAAGAGAGGGCAGACAAAAGAGCAACGGTGGTGCGAATGCCCGGGACGGCTTGGAGATCCCAGAGAATCACCCCGTCGTAGCGGTGGTTGAAAAAATAGATGAGCAACAGCGGTGCCAAACTGAGGCTCACCAGAGCAAAGAAGATGCGGTACAGACGGGATCCCAGCCGGCTTTCCCCCCAGGGTCGCAAGTAGGCCAGTCCGCTGTGAGCACAGGCAAATCCCAAGATTAGGGCCAGCATTGTCCAATGGGATCCGTACTGGCCCAGCTTCTGCAGAAAGTCGCTGAAGGGGGTGAACAGCATCTTTTGGGTGACTCCTCTGGTGTTGCTGTGGCTTATGCTTAAAAGTAAGTTACATTAGGTTCCCCATGCTCAAAACTTTTTTTCTGCGTCTTGTCAGCCTGCTCCTGTCTGTAGCCCTTTTGCTGGGCTCAGCGAGCTCAGTTGCTCAGGCTGCCCGTCTCACCGGCAAGTATTACGAAGACAGCATGACCTTGATCCAAACCCTGCGCACCGTCCTTTCAGAAGGGGATCCCCTGATGAACCCGGAAGAGGCGCGAGCGGAAGCCATGCAAGCCATCCAGGAGTTTTCTGGGCGCTACCACGGCCATCGCTACGATAAGCTGCAGTCTTTTACCACTTTGCGCACGGTGTTTAACACGCTGGCCTCCCAGTACCGCACTTCCAGTCGACCTCTCAACCCCGAAAAGGTGGAGCGGGTGCTAATGCAACTGGATCGGGCCGAATTGGCCCTGCGCCGAGAAGGTTGAGCTTTTTTAGATCTCCGAGATCCAAATCACAGGCAAATCTCCTCGCTGTGGCCAAACTGTTCCCAGTCCCCGGAAGCCAGCATCTCCTCAGATGTCTTTTGTCAGATGTCTTTTGGAACCTGAAGGGGAAGAGTAAGGCTTTCTTGCTCATTTCGATTTTCGATTGAGGACTTGGGAGGTTGTGATGGTCAAAAATCGTTGGGCTTTGATCCCGCTGCTGCTGATGGTTGGGGCTGTTGCTTCTCACCCAGCTTGGCTCCTGTCTCTCCCAGCCCAAGGACAGGTCGTTGGGGCTGTCGAGGAGGGATCCCCGGGCCCCTTTTTTGCAACGGATGGCCTGGCCCTGCGGGGCTATGACCCGGTGGCCTATTTCATCGACGGCAAGCCGGTCAAGGGATCCCCAGCGTATGAATGGGAGTGGGGAGGGGTGACCTGGAGGTTTGCCAGCGCCGAGAATCGGGAGCGGTTTCGCAACGACCCAGAGCGCTTTGCCCCCCAGTACGGCGGGTTTTGTGCCTGGGCCGTGGCCCACAACTACCTTTACCCGGTGGATCCCTTTGCCTGGAAAATTGTTGATGACAAGCTGTACCTGAACGCCAACCAGCGGGTACAGCGTAACTGGGAGCGCGACATCCCCGGCTTGATCAAGAGGGCAGATGCCAACTGGCCAGCTTTGAGAAGCCGATAGGCCCAAGTCCCTCTGGCCTGGGGTTCAATGGGCGAGGCGCAGGGTCACCTTGATGCCAACTCGGTAGGGGCCGCTTTCGCAGAGTTCCAGCTGGCCTCCCATTTCTCTCAGGAGCCGCTCGCTTACCCGCCAGACGGCACAGCCCTCTGTTTGAATGGGCACATGGCATCGCCCCTCAAGGTTCCACCCCAGGCACAGTCGCCCCTCTTCTTCTGCGGTGGGATAGGGGTGCAAAGCCATCGAACCGTAGCGTAGGGTGCGGATGCCCCAGCGACACACTCCCAGCAGCGCCTGCACCAAGCCGTGGGGATCCGCCCAAACGGTGAGGCTGTCGGGGAGAAGGGGCACCTCAAAGGCCGAGGTGGGTTGTAGAACCGGCCATTCGTAGCGAATGCCCTGATCCTGGGCCTGTAGGCGAGTTAGGCTGTACACATCCTGCAGGAGGGGGCGTAGTCGAGTCGGTTCCGGTCGCAGAGGTTTGATGGGCAGGTTATGGCGAGCCAGGCGGGTGTATTCCTCAAGCAGCTTGATCAGGCGCTCTACCGCCTCTTTGGCACTTTGAAGGTATTCCCGCTCCTCTTCGGGAGAGTCACATAGATCCGACAACACCAACTGCAGGGATCCCATCTGGCTGCTGAGGGGGTTGCGCAGCTCGTGGCCGATGCTGACGAGCAACTCTTGTTGAAAGGCCCGCATCACCTCAGAGCGTTCAAAAGCAAACTGCCAATCCACAGCCCCTTGCCCGTCGGCAGGGGCGGCCTGCTGGGGGAGTGGATCGGGTTTGGCTGCAGGCAAGGGTTTCCTCAAGAGGTGCTCCGAAGGAAAGACGGGGGATCCCGTCGAGGTTCAGATCCTTGGGTTTGGATCTTTGAGTTTTGGACAGCGAGGACTACGTCCCGCTGAGGCAATCGGGCTGCGGCAATACCCTGTCTTATGGGATCCTACCCTTTTCTATCCGACGAAGTGGGCGCTGACCACCCGTTCAACCCCGGCCAGATCTCGGTGAACTTGGATCTGCCGATAGCAGCCTCTAGCTTGCAACTGCTCCGCCACCCAAGGGGCTTGGCCTCGCATCACTTCCACCGCCCAAAAGGAGTTCGGGGCCAAGTAATCCGGTGCTGCTTGAATCAACAGCCGCAAGTGGGCTAGGCCGTCTTCTCCCCCATCCAGAGCTTGTCGCGGCTCGTGCAGTCGCACCTCTGGCATGAGCGAGGCCAGCTCGGCAGAGGGAATGTAGGGAGGGTTGGAAACCAGGCCGCGCAGCTGCCCCCGCCAGGGATCCAAAGGTACAAACCAGGATCCCAGCAGCAACTTCACCCGCTCCTGCAGATGGTGGGCTGCCACATTGTCTGCTGCAATAGCCAAGGCCTCTGGGCTAGAATCCACGGCCAGAAGCCGCAACTGGGGGTGCTGATGGGCCAACGCAATGGCAATCGCCCCGCTGCCTGTACCCAGGTCGGCAAAACAGGATCCCGGCGGCAGAGGATTGGCCTGTAGCCAAAGGGAAGCCTGCTCCACCAGCAGCTCGGTCTCCGGGCGTGGGATCAGCACCGCCGGCGTCACCCGCAAGCTCAAGCCCGCCCACTCAACTTTGCCCAACAGGTACTGTAGGGGGATGCGCTCTTCCACCCTTTGCCGCCAAAGGGCCTGCACCTCCTCCAGGGGATCCCCCTCCCCAGCCGGAGCGCGACCCATCAACCGCTCCAACGGCCCCCACCCCAGCCGTTCTTTGAGCAAAATCTCCACTTCCTCGGCAGGGATCCCAGCCGCTTTTGCCGCCCTCAGGGCTTGGGCACGCCACTCTGTTAACCGCTTCACCAGAGCAGACGGGGATCCCATCAGGGGCTTAGGTTAACGCTGAGGCTGGGGACTTGCGGAAGGATTGGCCGGTCGGGCCAGCGATTGGATGTACTCCAGCGCCGAGCGAGAGGGGATAAAAGCGATCTTCTGCACATCGGCCTGTGCGTCGGGAGCCAACATGCGCTCCACCACAATGGCCAGCGAGGTCACTTCAATCTGGGTCTTTCCAACTACATCCGGGTTCTGCGCCGCCGCCCGATCCAAAGCCCTCCGCAAATCGTTGCGGTCGAAGAAGAAGGGCACCACCTCATGGCCATCCTGCTCGATGGTCAGCAGCCCCTCTCCGGAGCGGCCATAGAACAGAGGCACACCAATCGCTTCTGCAGGCACATCTTGACCGGTTTCCTTCAGCACCTGCTTGGCTGCTTCCACATCAGAAGCCCGAGGCACCACCTCAAAATACAGGTCACTATTCTTGGCGCGCTCCTCTTCCGATTTTTCGTAGGCATACCCCAGCGAGAGAGGCACCACCCGGGCTTGACTGGCTATCTCGGGGTTGCTGGCTTTCACCTGCTCCAACATTTGTTGGGCCTGGGCCTGATCCAGCCAGAAGGAAACCACTTGGATGGTGCGGCCATCTCGCTCCACATTGGCGACAACGGGGGTGCCGTTCTGAGACACAATGGCAAAAACAGGCACCAGATTTAGCCGCTCCGCCACCTCTTGCCGGCTCATGGGGCCTGCCGCAGCCTGAGCCAGTAGAGCACTCTCCTGAGCCCAAACAGGAGTCACAGCCAAACCCCCCCAAGCCGTCCCGATCAGGATCCCGGCTATGCTGCTCACCTGAGCTGCACAGCGGCAGAGGGAGCGCACAGGCGATACTACATTACAACGCGTCATTCTCATCTCAACTCCCGGCATCGCGCCTTGTTCTGGTTGCTATGGGGTCAGCTTCCTAAGTACTAACCAACAGCCTGGGGCAAATCAAAAGCTGCCTAGATTAAACCCGCTCAACAGGGCTTAGGCTAGCGATGCGGCACACTCTCAGCCTTAGGATCCCGGTTGGCCATCGCTGACAACACCCCGGCACACCTATCTTGAAGAGCGCTCTTGGGCCACCCTAGAAGCCAAGGTTAGAACATCTGCTCGACCTCTGTCGAGGGGCAAAGCCCCTATTTTGGGTGGGGATCCCGCATCACCCAATACTATATACGGAGTCGCATACAACTGATCCACGCTAGATGCAGATCCCTCCGAGGGTTGTGTACCCAGCTCTCCCATAAAACGCTGCCTATTCCAGCCTTGTTCGGCGGTGTCCTGATGTAGCCGCGCAAACGTGGCAGCTGCTGTTAACTTTTGTTAAGGTAGGGGTGCGAACCCACAGCTGTAGGGAGCATTGAGTCATGGCTAAGATCTTCACCACTGAATTCAACCAATTTGAGACCATCAACGCTACTCAGGCCTGGTCTTTGTTTTTCACCATCAGCGCTTCCGATCGGCTGCTGGGTGACAACCCGGCTGTTGGCCGCTACCTAACGTTGGCTTTGTTCAGCGCCGTCCTCACCGGGATCCTGAATGTGCTGGTGGCTTCTTAGCTTATGGGGGTGTGGGGGTAGCTAAGCCCCGTACTGTACGTAGGGTCAGTGCCGGGATACAGATACCCCCACATGGTGTATGATGGGAGCAGTTGCACAAAACGGCTTTTGCCGGAATCTGGTGCGACTACGCGGTGGGACATCCCGTGTCTGCTCGCTGAGGGTTCTTGCGAAAGCTCCCCGATGAAGCGAGAAGCCCACCCTGTACCCGTAGGGTCAGCGATGGGAGTATGTCACCTAGACCCTTTGCGGACGGAACGAGTTTTTTGTTAAGAGGCCGCCGGCAGAGGCAGCTTGACCTGAGACAAGGGGATCCTGCTCTCAGGTTTTTTGATTTTGAATGGGAAAGGATCCCTTGTTCTCTTTGTGGGGCTGTCTTCCGATGAAAGCTGCTGGGATAGATTTCGCGGAAACGGATCACTTTGAGGCGCCGCCTCTGACCACCAAGTTGCCCCTGCTGCTGGCCCCGGCGGGGGATTGGGAGTGTGCCAAGGCGGCAGTGGAAAACGGAGCCGATGCCATTTACTTTGGGCTGGAGCGCTTCAACGCCCGGATGCGCGCCCGCAACTTTACGGAAGCGGATTTGCCGGAACTGATGGCCTGGCTGCACCGGCGGGGGGTACGGGGCTATGTTACTTTGAATACTCTGGTTTTTCCAAGGGAGCTGACGGAAGCCGAGGGATACATCCGCTCGATGATTGCGGCGGGGGTGGATGCGGTGATTGTGCAGGATATTGGCATCGCCCGCCTGATCCGGCATCTTTCCCCCGATTTCCCCATCCATGCTTCCACGCAAATGACCATCACCAGTGGAGTGGGAGCGGAGTTTGCCGCCGAGCTGGGCTGTGAGGTGGTGGTGCTGGCGCGGGAATGTTCCCTGCGGGAAATCGCCCAGATCCAGGCCTATCTGCAAGAGAAGGGATCCCCTCTATCTCTGGAGGTCTTTGTGCATGGGGCGTTGTGCGTGGCCTACTCGGGGCAATGTCTGACCAGCGAGGCGCTGGGGGGGCGTTCGGCCAATCGGGGGGAATGTGCTCAAGCCTGCCGCATGCCCTATGAGCTGGTGGTAGACGGGATCCGCCGCGACTTGGGGGAGAAGCGGTATCTGCTCAGCCCTCAAGATTTGGCCGGGCTGGAGGTGCTACCGGAGCTGGTGAAGCTGGGGATCCGCTGTCTGAAAATTGAGGGCCGGCTGAAATCCCCAGAATATGTAGCCAATGTAACGCGGGTGTATCGGCAGGCCTTGGATGCGCTGGGGGTGGGACAGCCGTGGCAGCCCTCGCAACAGGAACGCTACGAGCTGGAGATGAGCTTTTCTCGTGGGCTCTACACAGGCTGGCTGCGGGGCATCAACAACCAGGAGCTGGTGCACGCGCGGTTTGGCAAGAAACGGGGGGTTTACCTGGGGCAGGTGGTGGGGATCCAACAGGATCAGGTGGGGATCCGGCTGGAGGCACCCCTCAAAGCTGGGGACGGCGTGGTGTTTGACCAGGGGCAGCCGGAGTTGCCGGAGCAGGGGGGGCGAGTTTACCGGGTGCAAGAGAAGCAGGGGCTGGCCTGGCTCAGCTTCGGAGAGGGGGTCATTGATCTCAAACGTCTGCGGGTGGGGGATCGCCTCTGGAAGACCAGCGACCCGGAACTGGAAAAGCGCCTGCGCCAGAGCTACGCCGGGGATCACCCCCGCTTTCAGCGGCCCGTCCACATGGAGGTTCACGGCCAAGTGGGATCCCCGCTGACGCTGATCCTGCGGGATGAGCAAGGCCATACGGTGCAGGTGGATTCGCCGCTGCCCCTGGAAGCTGCCCACCGCCAACCCCTCACCACCGAAAAACTGCGACAGCAACTGGGCCGTTTGGGCTCCACTCCCTTCAAGTTGGGATCCCTGCACAATGCCTTGCAGGGGGAGGTAATGCTGCCGGTGAGCCTGCTCAACCAGATGCGCCGACAAGCGGTGGAACGCCTACAAGCTCTGCGAGCTCAGCCCCCGCGCTGGCAACTCAATCCCGAAGCTCGCTGGCAAGATCTGGTGCCTTCTCAGGAGGAGCCCGAAAGGGGATCCCCGCAGTTGGTGGTGTTGGTGCGGGATCCGGCGCAACTGCCGGCGGCGATAGCCAGCGGTATTAGGCAGATCTATCTGGAGTTTGAGGATCCCCGCCGCTATCGGGAGGTGATCCGCACAACCAAAGCCATCCATCCTGAGGTGGAGCTGTGGGCTGCCCCGCCCCGCATCACCAAGCCGGGAGAAACCTGGATCCTAAAGCAAGTGTTGGCCGCTGGGGCCGATGGCTACTTGGTGAGAAATTACGATCATCTCCGTTTCTTTGCCGGGCAGCGCTGCATTGGGGATTTTTCCTTGAATGTGGCCAATCCCATCACGGCCCACTATCTCAAAACCCGTTACAACCTGGAGCGCCTGACGGCTTCCTATGACCTCAACCATGAGCAACTGGGATCCCTGCTGCAAGCCGGCCCCGCCCATAGGTATGAGGTTACCCTTCATCAACATATGCCCCTGTTCCACATGGAGCACTGCGTCTTTTGCGCCTTTTTATCCAGCGGAACGGATTACACCAATTGTGGTCGCCCATGTGAAAAACACGAGGTGAAGCTGAGGGACAGGGCCAATGTCGAGCACATTTTGAAGGCCGATGCCGGCTGTCGGAATACCCTCTACAACGGCAAGGCCCAAACGGGGGCAGAATATGTGCCGAAATTATTGGCCTTGGGCCTGCGCTATCTGCGCATCGAATTTTTGCATGAATCCCCCGCCGAGATCCAACAAACCCTGCATCGCTATCAGCAACTCTTACAAGGACAACTTAGCGGATCCCAACTGTGGCAGGAGCTAAAGCTATACAGCCAATTGGGGGTTACGCGCGGGTCTTTGGAGAGTTAACGGCTGCGCTGTCTTTCTCTAGGGCGCCGGCTCTGCAGCTGTGCTCCGACCGGAGCAATGCGAAAAACATTCCGGCAAAGTTGGCGTAAAATTTCCTCAGGGTATTGTTATTCCCAGGTGCTTCCCCAACCTCTTCTCAGCTTTTTCTCTATCCTCTGGTTGCCGTGAAACACACCCTCAGCGCCCTCGTGCAGGATCAGCCTGGCGTTTTAACCCGCATTGCGGGGATGTTTGCCCGTCGCGGCTTTAACATCGACAGCCTCACCGTTGGCCCCACCGAACGACCGGGGATCTCTCGCATCACCATGGTGGTGCAGGGAGATGAACACGATGTGGAGCAGATGACGAAGCAGCTCTACAAGCTCATCGACGTGCTGAAAGTTACCGATATCACCCATGTTCCCTGCGTGGAACGGGAGCTGATGCTGGTCAAGGTCAATGCCAGCCCCGATACCCGCTCCGCCATTATGGATGTGGCCCAAATGTTTCGCGCCCGGATTGTGGATGTGGCGGAGGAGTCTTTGACTCTCGAGGTAACCGGGGATCCCGGCAAAATGGTGGCCATCATCAAGATGTTGACCAGCTTTGGCATCCGTGAGATCGCCCGTACCGGCCTGGTGGCTCTCACCCGCGAGTCCGGCGTGAATACGGAATACCTGAAGCAACACCCCACCTTAGTTACCGTCTGATGGCCTCAGGGGAAGCGATGCCAAAACTGGGGTGGAGTTGTAGGGGATCGGTTCTGCGGGGCACGATTAGCCTTGTGGCTATTGTGCTGGTGGGGCTGCTGGTCGGCTGTGGCCCCAGGCCGCCAAAACCGATTGTGCAGCAGGCCCTCGCCTATCAGATCGCTCATTTGTCCGGGCCGGTGGGATCCTTAGTGGGCAGCGACCGGTTGTCGGCACATCTGGAATTGCAGGATGTGAAAATCCGCCAAGATCGCCGTGAACCCTTGCTGTTGGCCTCAGGAGAAACCCTGGAAGGCCATCACCTCAGCGGCACCTACACCCTGAGCGTGCAGCCGCCGGGATCCCGCCGCCCCTATCGCCGCAAAGGGGATCCCTTCCAGATCACCCTGGCTCACCAAAAGGCACAAACTGTTGCTACACAACGCTCGCCCGACCGCGTCAAAACCGTGCCCGAACGGTGGCTGCTGGCCTACAGCTCACCGGATTCCAAGACTTGGGAGGTCATCGACTTTCTGCCTCAGCCCGCACCGGCACCGGAGTTGCCTCCTGCCGGGCCAGAACCTACACTGCCGGCAACTGCACCTGCTGCCGCCGACGTTGGCAGGACGGAGTCCGATGGAGCTCCCAGCCCTACCAATACTTCCACTCCCACCTGAAGTAGAGCATGACTCTAGTCAATAATAAGCTCAACTATACTGAAAATAATGTATAAGTATAATATGTTCAGTACGGATTACTACCAGTTGATCTTTCTGTTTACTTTCGAGTCTGCCAACATGGTAGCCAAAGCAAAGCAGAAAATTGGTAGTAAGACGACACGGAAACTGCGCTTTGGGTATTCTACTCAAAGCTTTGCGGGATACCGCCATTCTGTTTGGAAACAAACAGAATGCTATCGCTGCATAGTTGAACAGTGATGTTCAGCAGTGTTCAGCATAAATGTATCAGTTATGGGGATGTCCCAGCTCACCGCAGCAGAGCTGCCCCCCAGCCAAATAGCCCATCCACCAACAGGGTATTCAGCACTGCTCCCGCAAATGCCCAATGGTGCAAGCGGCGGGATCCCTGGACTCTCCACAATCCAACACCCAGCAACAGAAGGCCCAAGCCGATGCCCCAACCCAGGCCCCAGGGGGTAGCCATTTTGTCGAGGGCCGCCCTAAAAGGGACAACCGCCTGCTCCAACCGGTCAAACTGCATCGCCTGCCGCCACTCAGGCAGCAGCCCCACCGAGTGAATGTAGAGATCTGTAACCGCCGTACCCCACAGGGAGCCGAGATAAAACCAGGTACCGATGCGGGCAAACCGTCGCCGTGTCCCCCACCAGACAATCGGGATCCCCAAGGCTTCCATGGGCATGTGCCAAAGAGGCTCAAAGCGCAGCCAGCCCCAATACAGGGATCCTGCCAGCCAAGTCAGGGTAAAGCCGTACAGCAAATCTCCCCACAGGCGGGTACGGGGCTGGGAGTAGAGATGCAAGCTAAGGCCCAGCCAGCCCAAAGACATCACCAAACTGACCCAAGGGGCATATCGCACCAGGGGCGCTTGCACAAAAACCGGCAGGCACACCAGCAGAGCTGCCATTCCCCCAATGGCATGGTGGGATCGGAAACGCCTTTGAACCGAGAGAGGGCGGGGATCCAGCCCGGCCAAACGCTCAGAGGACAGCAGAGGCTCATCTTGGAGAGGGGGTAAAAAAGGTGTAGAAGACAAAATGCAATATTAAAAACCTTTACATCAGTTAACATAGCACCTTCTTTGCCCTTCCCTCTTCTCCCCAGCAGGAGCGGGGAAGCCTTGGGGGCCTGGCATTCTCTCTCCAGAGATGTCAGGGTGGGAAGGAGGTGCTGGCCGGAGGAAACCGTATGGACTTGTTGTTGGCAGGAGACATCGGGGGCACCAAAACCAGCCTCAGCCTTGTCAATGCCGAGGATCCCGAGCACAGCCTTTACCACTGCCGCTATGCCAGCCAAGATTACGCCAACCTCGCCCCAATGGTGGGAGAGTTTCTGGCCCAGGCTCGGCGGGAGCTGGGGCGAGATCCACAGCCTGCTGCCGCCTGTTTTGCAGTGGCCGGCCCCGTCATGGAAACAAGGGGCTCAGGGTCTGAGGGACAGACTGCCAAAGTGACCAACTTGCCCTGGGATCTGCAGTCGAGCCAATTGGCCGCAGAGCTGGGGATCCCGCGCGTAGCCTTGATCAACGACTTCAGCGCTGTGGGGTATGGCGTGCTTGCCCTCGGCGACCAGGATCTGGACACCTTGCAAGTGGGTGAGCGTCAACCGCGGGCTCCGATTGGCGTGATGGGAGCAGGCACGGGTTTGGGGCAGGCTTACCTTACCTGGGGAGAAGGGGGTTACCAAGTTCATGCCAGCGAGGGCGGTCACGTGGACTTTTCCCCGCGCACCCCTCTGGAGTGGGAGCTCTTGAGGTATTTGCAAAAACGGCACGGACGTGTCTCCACCGAGCGGGTGGTCTCGGGGCAGGGGATCGTTGCCATTTATCAATTTTTGCGGGATAGCCAGTGGGGCTCAGGAGAAGAACAGCTGCTGGCCCAAATTGAGGCTTGGGAAAAGGGAGCTAAGCATATTGACCCGGCAGCCCAAATTGCCAATGCTGCCATGGAAGCACGGGATCCTCTGGCGGTGGAGTGTCTGCGGCTTTTCATCAGCCTGTACGGGGCTGCAGTCGGGAACTTTGCCCTACACCTATTGCCGCGCGGGGGCCTGTTCATCGCTGGGGGGATCGCGCCCAAGCTCTTGCGCCTACTGCATCAAGGGGAGTTTTTGTCCTCGTTTTTGGACAAAGGGCGGATGCGTCCTCTTCTGGAGCAACTGTCGGTGCAGGTGGTGGTGAATGCGCAGGTGGGGCTGAGGGGAGCTGCTCGCTACGCCGCCAACCTTTGGTAGGGAGCAGCCGCTGCTACTAAGGTTGCCGCCCCTGGAACACCCCATCCAGCAGGTGATGGCAGCGACCCCAACGGATGCTGGAATCGTGCTGGAAAATCTCGCCCAGCCGCCCTTTGCTGGGATCCCAGACTTCTTCCTTGAGCCAGCAGATGGGGCAAGATGGGATTGCGCCTTTGCTTGGCTGGCCCCATACCGGAAAGCACTCCGCCTGGGGCTGCGCTATCCAACCGACAATGATTGCCACCACGCAGAGGGACTTCATAGAAACTTCATGGTTGATCCGATGAATCCAATCTTTTGGGCTTTGGGCATAGCTGTGCTGCTGGCCGTGGGCTTGGCAGCCTATCTGTTGACTGCTCGCAAATACGAGTCTCCCGCCTCTGTGGCCAAGTCTTACGACGAGTGGACTCGGGATGGGATCCTAGAGTTTTACTGGGGCGAACACATTCACCTAGGCCACTACGGCTCTCCTCCCCAACGAAAAAATTTTCTGCAGGCCAAGCACGACTTTGTCCACGAGATGGTGCGCTGGGGGGGGTTGGATCGACTGCCTGCAGGGACAACCGTGTTGGATGTGGGCTGCGGCATTGGTGGGAGCTGCCGCATCTTGGCCCGCGACTACGGCTTTGTTGTAACCGGTATCACCATCAGTCCTCAGCAGGTGAAGCGGGCCCAGGAGCTCACCCCCCCTGATCTGCCTGTCCAGTTTCAGGTGGCAGATGCCCTCGACCTGCCCTTCCCCGATGCCAGCTTCGATGTGGTGTGGTCCATTGAGGCAGGGCCTCACATGCCGGACAAGGCCCGCTATGCCCAAGAGATGCTGCGGGTGTTGAAGCCAGGGGGGATCCTGGTGGTGGCCGACTGGAACCAGCGGGACGACCGGCAAAAGCCCCTGAACTTTTGGGAGCGGCTGGTGATGCGGCAACTGTTGGATCAATGGTCACACCCTTCCTTCTCCAGCATCGAAGGCTTTGCCGAGCAGTTGGAGGCTACTGGCCTGGTGGCGGGACGGGTAGAAACCGCCGACTGGACTCAGGAGACCCTTCCCTCTTGGCTGGATTCCATCTGGCAGGGCATTGTCCGTCCCGAAGGGTTGCTGAAGTTTGGCTTGGTGGGCCTGATTAAGTCGCTACGGGAGGTGCCCACTTTCTTGCTCATGCGCCTGGCCTTCGGCACCGGCCTCTGCCGCTTTGGCATGTTCCGGGCCGTGCGAGCCGCCACGTCGGCAGACTCCACCCGCACAGAAGTGGTTGCCCACAGCAGCCAATAGGAGAATAAGAGAGATGACAACTCTTGCTCCCACTCCGGATACTTTGGCAGCCCTCTACGACGTGATTATCGTCGGCGGAGGCATCGCGGGCTTAACCCTAGCTTGTGCCCTGCGGGGATCCGGCCTGCGGTTGGCCCTCATTGAGGCCCAGTCGGCTGAGGCAGTCAAACAGCGCCCCCTGGCCTATGCCCTTTCGCCGCTGTCAATCCGCATCTTCCGGGCCGTCGGGGTGTGGGAGGCGCTGGCTCCCCACATTACGCCCTTTGCTCAGGTGATTTTAACCGACGCCAACGCTCCCCAGCGGGTGACGTTTAGACCGGAGGATGTGGGGGAAGCGGCAGTTTTCTACTGTGGCGAGCATGCCTGGCTGCAGCAGGCGCTCCAGGAGCAGGTGGCTGCCGATCCCAAAATTAGCTGCTACTACGAAGCCAAGGTGGAGAGCGTAACCTATGGGAAGGCTGCAGCCGAGGTAGAGCTGGAAACGGCCCAGGGGCGTCGCCAACTGCGGGCCTCCCTGGTGGTCGCCGCCGACGGCCTGCGCTCCCAGGTGCGGCAGTGGGCAGGGATCCCTAGCGACGGCTGGGACTATTGGCAGTCCTGCATCACCGCCTTGGTGGCCCCTTCCCAAGACCACCGAAACATTGCCTACGAGCGCTTCTGGCCTGCCGGCCCCTTCGCCATCTTGCCCCTGCCCGGCAACCGCTGTCAGGTGGTCTGGATCATGCCCCACGAGCAGGCCAAAGCCACCCTGGCCCTTCCTCAGGCCGACTTCTTGGCCGAGATGCAGCGCTACTACGGCGGTCAGAGCGGCCAGCTCACTTTGCTGAACCGGCCCCAGGTTTTCCCGGCTCGCCTACGGCAAAGCCGCCGCTACTATCAGCATCGTCTTGCCTTGGTGGGAGATGCCGCCCACCACTGCCATCCGGTGGCTGGCCAAGGGCTCAACCTCGGCATCCGCGACGCCGCTGCCCTGGCCCAGGTGCTCCTAGACGCCTGGAGACGGCATGAGGATCTGGGAGATGTCAAAGTCCTGCGCCGCTACGGTCGCCGTCGCCGCTGGGAAAACTGGGTGGTGCTGCTCTTCACGGATCTGCTCACCCGCACTTTCTCCAACTCCTACTGGCCCGTAGTGGTTATGCGGCGGTGGATCCTGAGAGGGATGATGGCCTTCCCCCCCCTGCGGTGCTTGCTGCTGTGCTTGATGACGGGACTTTGGGGGAGCTCTCCCTACAGTCCCAGCTCCTCCTTGGCCTTCTGAGCGGCCAGGAGCACCTCCGCATCCTCAGCCTGAGACCAGTCGGGGTCGGCGATCTCGGCGTAGAACCGCTGGTCGTAGGGGCGGGTTTGCACCACCACCGGCATGGGCACGGCATGGCCCAGAATTAGGGCTTGCTGTTTGGAGTCCAACTTGGCCAGCACCGTTTTCAAGTTCTGGCTGCCCGCCACCCCTGTGAACACCGCCTCGATATCTTGGTCGTCGTTGAGCAGCGCCGTAATGCGAGTGCCCAACTGAGACATCACCTCGCTGTCGATGCGGGAAGGGCGCTGATCCACCACCAGCAGCGTGACAAAGTACTTGCGCATCTCGCGGGCAATGGTGCCGAAAATGGTCTGCTTGGCTGCCCGCGGATTTAGAAAGCGATGGGCCTCCTCGATGGTGATGCACAGTTGACGGGGCTTGTCGAGGGGATTTTTGGATTGCAAGTACCGCTCCGTCTGGTGCACGTAGGCCTGGTGAATGCGGCGGGTGATGACGTTGGCAGCCAACATGTAGGAGAGCAGGTTGGACTGGGATCCAAACTCGATAACCACGTGAATGCCGCGGCTGAGGGCATCCAAAATCTGGCCGATGTAGTTGTGGGGCAGGGTGCTGCGGATGTACTTGAGGTTGTCAAGGCGGGTGAGCTTGCGCTGCAGGGCCATCATCGAGGCTTTGTTGCCCATTTTCTGTTCGCAAAACTCTTGAATCTCGGTGTTGGAAAGGCTCAAGAGGCGGCTGATCCAGTCGCGGCCAAACTCGTTGCGCAGGATAATGGCGTTTTCCAGGCTGGCTTCCGATAGGTTCAGCTCCTCTGCCAACAGGGCCAGATCCTCCACCTCGATCTGGTTGTAGGCGATGAAGAGCTCCTGCGCATCCCGCACCCCTCGCCGCCGGGTGGAATCGGGATCCAGGGTATAGATCTGTACCTGACCGGGAAAGAGCTGCCGCAAGCCCTTGACGGTGCTGGCGTGTTTGTCTTCGCTGGCCGCCTCCCAGCCGTACTCGGAGTGCATGTCAAAGATCAAGTTCACCGCTGCCCGTTTGCGGATGATGCCGGCCAGGATCAGGCGGGCTAGAAAGGACTTGCCGGTGCCCGATTTGCCGAAAATGCCGTTGCTGCGCTCCACCCAGCGATCCAAGTCCAAACAGATGGGCACAGCCATGTCGAGGGGCTGGCCGATAGCAAAGTTGCGCCGCTCCGGGTCGTCTTCCCAGCCGAAGACGGTGCGAAAGTCCAGTTCCCGTGCCTCATACACTTGCGAAAAATGGGCGGGCACTGTTTTCACGGGCAGCAGCTCCATGGCGCCAGCGGAAGGGGGTTCTTGGCCGAGGGGAGCTGCCAACGCTTCTGGCCGTTCGGGATTGACCAGGGGATACAGCCTTTCCCCTTCCGTTTGCCGCGGCACCAACATCAGCATCGGGGTGAGGGCAATAATGCCGTAGGTGCCGGTACCGGCCAGCACCTCCTGCAGCAAGGTCTCTTCCGGGCGGGGGGGATTGACCAGAATTTGGGGGTTGCTGGTTTCTAGGGTAACGTCAGTAAGCAGGCCAAAGAAGCGGTTGCGCTGCCCCTGGATCACCACGAATTTGCCCACCCGCAAGTCTTCTACCGAGACGCCGGGATTGAGGCGAGCCTCCAGTCCCCGACTCAGGGATCCCTGAATCACGGTGGCCAAAGGTTGAGGAGGGGTCATGGCAGTGGGGGTTGGGTTCCAGATGCCTTATTCAGTTGCCCATCTGTAAGCGGGCGCTGGTGCGGGGGGCGCCATCCTGCACAATCCAGGTGCGGACGATCTCCACTTCCTCGGGTGTCCAAAAACCTAGACGGGACAGGGGCAGCCCGCGGGCTTGAATGTAGGCAATCTCAGGGGATCCGCCGCGAGCTTGGGGGCGGTTGAGCTGAACTCTAGTCTCGACTGAATGCAGTGTACATTATATATATTCAGTATGCCCCAATTTGTAGCTCCAAAGGGAACAGCAATAGGTTTAGTGCTGAACTAGAGGTCGTACTTTGTTATTAGGATTCAAAACGGAGTTAAGACTGAATAACAAGCAAAGGACACTGGCGGCGCAGCACGCTGGGGTTGCTCGGCACGCTTACAACTGGGGACTGGAGCTTTGTAAGCAAGCTGTGGCAGAGAAGCGGAAGATTCCCACGGCAGTTGATCTGCACAAGAAACTTGTAGCCGAGGTGAAGAGGGCTAATCCTTGGTACTATCAGGTTTCTAAGTGTGCCCCGCAGGAAGCTCTTAGGAATCTGGAGAGAGCAATTAAGAGGTGGCGTGCTGGGAAGTCTAGATTTCCAGTATTCAAGAAGAAGGGGAAGCTGGACAGCTTTTACCTAGAAGGTGGGATTAGAATTTCCGGCAACAAAATCAAGGTTCCGATTTTCGGCTGGTTAGCTTGTTACGAGGTCTTGCCTGCGGTTGTGCCCAAGAATGTTGTTATCAGCCGGCGGGCCCACCGTTGGTTTATTTCCTTCAAGTATGAGGCGCCTGAGCCAGGGGAGCTGGAGAAGGAAGGGGACGTTGTTGGGGTTGACCTAGGAGTTAACAATCTAGCCACGTGTTCTGACGGGGGGACTTTTGGCAACCCCAAGCCCTATTGTAAGGCTAGGAAGCGGCTGAGGAGGTTGCAAAGGCGGTTGTCCAGGAAAGTTAAGGGGTCGCAAAACCGGCGGAAGGCAGTTAAGAAGGTGGCAAGACTCCACAAGAGAGTAGTTGATATTCGTCGGGACAACCTACACAAGCTTACTACCTATCTAGCTAAGAGGTATCGGGTGGTAGTTATAGAGGACCTGAACGTCTCGGGGATGCTCAAGAACCACAAGTTAGCTAGTAGTCTAGCCGAGTGTAGTTTCTATGAGTTCAGGCGACAGCTAGAGTATAAAGCTAGGCTCTACAGCTGTCAGGTGGTAGTGGCGGATAGGTTTTATCCGTCCAGCCAGCTGTGTTCTTGTTGCCAGCATAAACAGCAGATGCCGCTGCACCAGCGGGTGTTTCGTTGTGAGAGTTGCGGTTTAGAGAAAGACCGGGATCTCAACGCAGCGATTAACTTGGTGGGGTGGTATTTTGAGGTGTATTTACCCTCAACTACCCCCAGCTTGGGGGGAAGTCACGCCTGTGGAGATCCCGCTGCCGGGGTTGGGTTGCAAGCCCAGCTAGGCAAGGGTCGTAGAAGCAGGAAGAAAGCATCAACGCTGGTCGAAAGTCCACTTTTGTCCAATGTTGTTTAAGTCTTTCGGAGCGGTTAATGGCGTTGAGGATGTAGGCGTGGCGGCTCGTCCACCGGGGATTGATCAACTCGCTATTGGGATCCCCTGGCCTGACATAGGCCATCGTGGCCTCATAACTGTCCAGCAACTGGGTGCGCTGCCGTCCTGCCGGCTGATGGCAACCCACACAACTGGCTTCTAGCAGCGGTTTGACATCCCGTTCGTAGGTAAATTGCGGTTCGGTGCGAAAACTCAGCTGAATGGCCTGCTCGAGGGGCAGCCCCTCTTGGGGAGAAAGCGTGAGGGTGTAACGGGTGCTAAAGCGCAAGGGATCCCGAGGCTTAAGCAACAACTCGTCTCCCTGCACATCAAAAATAACCGCTGCCGGCGGATCCAACTGAACCGCCAGACGTTGTAGATTGGGATCCAGTGGCCGATTGAATTGCAGCCGAATGACTCCATCCACAAAAACATCCTGCTGTTCGGGGGTAGGCTGGGAAGACACCCACTCCAAAAATGCCTGACTTTGAGAAGCATTCGACTGAGGCCAAACTTGCCGATGAGACTCGATGACAAAGAACGCTGCTGCCAACAACAACAGCCCCGCCCAAGTTCGCCACCGCCGCCAATGGCGAAAGACATTTGGCACGGTCGGAGTGTTCATTGTTGCAGACTCAATTCAACTGTTGTCAGAATAGCGAACTTGCCCACACTTCAGCCACCGATGGGATACAAAGTGCCAGGGATCCCCAGCGGATCATGAGGATCCCTTGTTCTGAAAAGTAGAAAGACAATGAGCACCGGAGCGAAGGGAAGAGGTCGCTGCTCCCAAGCCCCTAGAGGCCGAAAGGAATACCAAAGGCTTTACCCAAGCTGAGATGAACTCACCAGCAGGGAAAAGCATCCAGGGAGACAGCAAATCAGTTGACCCGCTCCAGCTTGATGTTGTGGTGGCCCAGCTTGATCTCGAACTCATCTCCGGGCTTGAGGCCCATCTTCTTGGTGTAGGCAGCTCCAATCAGGAGGTTGCCATTCTTATGAACCGAAACCCGGAAGGTAGGAGCGCGGCCACGGGATCCATTTTCGTCACTAGCGCCGAGATCCACGCCAACGGCCTTCAACAGGGCGTTGTTAAACTGCATCAGATTCACTCGCTCCTGACCATTCTTGGTGTAGGTGACATAACCACAGGCGCGAGCTTTTTCCTTGCGATCCGCATTTCCCATTGAAGTTACCTTGTCGAGGAGCTCTTGGCCAGTGAGTGGTTTTGGTTTACTGGTTGTAGCCATATCGAGATGGTTTTAGGGACAACTGTTAGTGTAGCCAGAAACAAACAGCGATTGCAATAGAGTTTGATCCAACTCTTCTTAATTAGAGGGAATGAGTGCGCGACTGCAATGGGATCTGAGGGCTGGTTGCGCAAAACAGCAGTGGGGAATTCCCTCTGAAGGCCAGAACCTATGGGGGAGACTTTGGCTGAAATGGGGAATGATAGGCTCTCAGGCCCTATTCTCGACAGGGTCATCCGTCCAAGTCAAAGTATCTTTGGGCGAGGGATCCCCGCTTTGCCGCCGGAATTGAGCAAAAGCAGGGAAACTGGAAACAAGGCTGTTTGCGTGTCACTCAATATGGATCCCTTTTGGTCGGGGCGGCGTCTCCTCATTGGGGTGAGCGGGGGGATTGCTGCTTACAAAACGGCAGCTTTGGTGTCTGCTCTGGTGCAGCAGGGAGCAGAGCTCAAGGTGGTTTTGACAAAAGCTGCGGAACATTTTATTTCTCCTTTGACTTTTGCCACCTTGTCCCGCCAGCCGGCTTTTACGGAT
Organism: Thermostichus sp. MS-CIW-38; assembly: GCF_054058415.1. Taxonomy (NCBI): domain Bacteria; kingdom Bacillati; phylum Cyanobacteriota; class Cyanophyceae; order Thermostichales; family Thermostichaceae; genus Thermostichus; species Thermostichus sp. MS-CIW-38. The sequence goes on from NZ_JBSSAH010000001.1 coordinate 142,204, forward strand.
GCCGCCTTTTGGCAGGCAACACGAGGACGACCGCTGCACATCGAGTTGGGGGAATGGGCGGAGGCTCTCCTCATTGCGCCCTTGTCGGCCAACACCTTGGGCAAGTTGGCTCATGGGCTGGCGGATAATTTGCTCACCAATGTGATCCTGGCTTCCCAGTGTCCGGTGGCGGTGGCACCGGCTATGAATACGCAGATGTGGAAGGCAGAGAAGGTGGCCGAGAATTGGCAGCGGCTGCAGCAGGATCCCCGTTTTTGGGCCTTGCCGACGGCCAGTGGCCGCCTGGCCTGTGATGCGGTGGGGGAAGGGCGCATGTTGGAGCCGGAGGCGCTGCAGGAGTATGTGCGGGCTTTGCTCTGGACAGGGGGGAAAAAAGATTGGCAGGGCAAGCGGGTGTTGGTGACGGCGGGGGGTACACGGGAGCCCATCGACGCGGTGCGTTTTATCGGCAACCCGGCCAGTGGTCGGATGGGAGTGGCGCTGGCGGTGGCGGCAGCCTGCCGGGGGGCGACAGTGACGCTGGTCCATGGGCCGTTGGGGATCCCCTTTGATCCAGCGCCCTTCGCCATTCGGGCCATTCCGGTGGAGACGGCAGCCCAACTGGAGGCGGCTTTGCAGGCGGAATTTCCCCAGGCGGATCTCTTGTGGATGGCTGCTGCTGTGGGGGATGTGCGCCCCTCTCAGGTTTACGCGGGGAAGCTGCCCAAAGCCGATCTACCCCAGATGTTGCCGTTGGAGCCGATCCCTGACCTGCTGGCAGCTCTGGCCCGCCACAAACGCCCTGGCCAACGCCTCATCGGCTTTGCCGCCCAAAGTGGGGATCCCTTGCCACCGGCCAGAGAGAAGCTCCGCCAGAAGGGCCTGGATGCTATTGTGGCCAACCCCATCGACCAACCGGATAGCGGCTTTGGCAGCAGCCACAACCAAGGCTATTGGATCCCCCAGCAGGGAAGTCCAGAGCGGATCCCATTGGCAACCAAGCCAACCCTGGCCCACCGGCTGCTGGATCTGGCCCGGCAATTGGAGTTGGGCTACTTTAGTTAAACTCCCTCTCCCTCTGGAAGAGGGGCCGGGGGTGGGGGCTGTGCGGTACAGAACGCTAAACTTCCCGGAATAGCTGTTCGCGAACTGCCTCAAGAACCTGTGTAAAGCCACAGGGGCAAGCCCGAGGTGCTCGCTTCAAACTGCAGACGGGCCAAGGCTTCTGCTGCCGGCAGAAATCGAGACCAACCTCTGCGCCGCGGGAGCAGGTCGTAGAACTTCGCATCCGTCGGCAAACCCGCCAGCTCTGCCGCCCAAAGGCGGGCATCTTCTTCTGTGCCCAAGCGATCCACCACACCCAAGTGGAGGGCCTGCTCTCCGCTGAAAATGCGACCATCGGCAAAAGTTTTGACCACATTCAAACTTAACTTGCGGGCAGCGGCAACCGTCTGCACAAACTGGCCGTAGGTAATGTCGATCAACTCTTGCAGGATGTTTCGCTCTTCCGGGGTTAGCTCGCGATCAAACGAGAGAATATCTTTGTAGGGGCCAGACTTAATTACCTTAAATGAAATCCCCACCTTATCCAGGAGGCGTTCGATATTGTTGCCTCGAATGATCACACCAATGCTACCGGTGATCGTTCCTGGGTTGGCGACAATTTTTTCGGCTCCCATGGCAATATAAACCCCCCCAGAGGCAGCAATGTTGCCAAAGCTGGCGACAATACGGGTGCCCTTTTTCTCCCGCAAACGCAAGAGGGCATTGTAGATTTCTTGGGAGTCGGCCACCGTCCCACCTGGACTATCGATGCGCAGCACCACGGCAGGGATATGGTTTTCTTCCACCTCTTTCAGGGCCTTGAGAACCCGCTCGCGAGTTTTGCCATCAATGGCCCCTGCCACCTCAATGCGACCGATTTGCCGGCGCAAACCACCCAAGAATAATCGCTTCAGCATGGAAAAGAACTGGATAGGGATAAGTGCATATTCTGTATCATGAATGGCGGCTCATGGCTTGGTCAACCAGTTGCCTAGACGTTGCCATACACCGGGATCACCGCCCCTCGCAGATCCCGCGCTGCTTCTGAGACCAAAAAGGCGATCACCTGCCCGATGGACTCTGGCTTGACCCACAGCTTGGCTCGCTCGGATCCCATGGCAGCTCGGTTGGCCGGCGTGTCGATGATGCTGGGCAGGATGACGTTGGCCGTGATGTCGGTGCCTTGGGTTTCGGCGGCAATGGTGCGGGTCAGGGCCACCACCCCCGCTTTGGAAGCGCAGTAGGCGGCCAATTGCGGGCCCGGCTCCACCGCTCCTCGGGATCCCACCGTTACAATCCTCCCATAGCCCTGTTGCCACATTCTGCGCAGGCTGTGCTTGCAGGTCAGGAATGTGGTGGTGAGGTTGAGGTCGAAGTCGCGATACCAGTCCGCCAAGCTGTACTCGTGGGTGGGGCCCATGGCAAAGCCCCCCACCAGGTGGATCAGCCCATCCACGCGGGGTAGGTCGGCAATGACGCGGGCAACCGCCGCCTCATCTGTTAAATCCACTTGCACAAAGCGAACCCGATCCAGAGCATTGGCCGGCAGGCGCTCCCGCAAAATGGCAAGATCTTTCTCTTGGCGATAGGTCAAGGTCAGCTCTGCGCCGCTGGCCAGCACCACGGGAACCACCCCCAAACCCAGCCCGCCTGTGCCGCCGGTCAAGAGGATTTGCTTGCCTTGGTTGCTTTGCATGGATGCACCTGCATTGGCGAAGGGGATCCAGAACAAGATCGGGAAGGGACTTCAAAAACCCCAGAGGATGTTTGGGTTCGTCCAACTGAGCTTCCCTCTCTCACCCTACCCCGGTTCCTGCCCCTCTTGAAGAACAACAGCCCTTTTGGGCGCTTTCTCCAGCAGCAGGTCGCTCAAGGCCAGCCAGTGGGGCAGGGCCAGCTCTTCGGCGCGGGCATCGGGGTTGAGGCGGAGCTGAGCCAAAGCTGCTGCAACCGCTTCTCGCTCCACCAAGCTTCCCAGGGCATTGACGAGCTTCTTGCGGCGGGTGGAGAACCCCTGTCGAAGGAGGTGGTTAAACCAGCAGGGATCCCGGACGGGGGTGGGGGCGGGGCGGGGGGTGAGGCGAATCACGGCAGATTCCACCTTGGGGGCGGGCTTGAAAGCGGTGGGGGGCACCCTGCAGATCAGCTCGCAATCGGCCAAATACTGCGTCCGCAGGCTCAGAGCACCATAGGCTTTGCTGCCGGGGCCGGCCTGCAAGCGCTCTGCCAGCTCTTTTTGCACCAGAAGGACAATGCGCTCGAATTGCCGAACCGGCTGGGCCGGGGATCCGAGCACCTTTTCCAAAATGGGGCCGGTCAGGTTGTAGGGGATATTGGCCACCAGCAGGCGGGGTTGAGGGGGCAACGGCAGGCGAAGAAAATCTCCCTCCAGCAGGTGAAAACGGGGTTGGCCGGCGAACCGTTTTTGCAGCAGTCGGCACAGATCCCGGTCGATCTCCACCGCCACCACCTGGACACCCTGGGCCAGCAATCGCCGCGTCAGTTGGCCGGTGCCGGGGCCGATCTCCAGCACCCAAGTGGGATCCGCGTCTCCCTCTAGATCATTCAACTGGGCAGCCCGCACAATCGCCTCGTGAACAGCGGGATCCTTGAGCCAATGCTGACCAAACCGTTTACGAGGATAGGGCATGGGGGAATGTTCGCGCAGTGCTGCGCCGCAACCGAGAGGTACCCAGAGCGGTTGAAGGAGAAATGGCCGGGTGGGTCATCGCTGGACTGAGTTGGGAACAGAAATCAAGGTGGGATCCGCATCCTCAGGTCTATCTCGGGCGGGTTGAGCAGGGAGCGCCTCTGGGTTCGGATCCCCGCTCAGGAGCGGCTTGCGGTAGAGGGGCACCGTAAAGGTGACGGTGGATCCCAGCCCTTCGCCCAGGCTGTAGAAATTGATCTCCCCTCCCATCGCCTCCACCAGGCGTTGGCTGATGGCCAGGCCCAAGCCGGTTCCTCCATATTGGCGGGTGGTGGAACCATCCACCTGCGTGAAAGCCTGAAACAGCTTCTGCTGCTTTTCCAGCGATACCCCGATCCCGGTGTCGATGACGCGGATGCGGGCCAAACCCGGGTTGCCGGGCAGGATATCCGCTCGCACGGTTACCGAGCCCTTGGGGGTAAACTTGATGGCATTCCCCACCAAATTGAGCATGACCTGCAACAGGCGTTGGTAATCGCCCAAGAGCAAAATCTGATCCGAGGTGTTGGGCAGGTGGAAGCTCAGTTGTAGGCCCTTTTGGCTGGCCTGCAGGCTAGTCTTGGCCTCCACATCCTTAAACAAAGCTCGCAGGTCGCAGGGCTGGAACTCCAACTGCATTTTGCCCGCCTCGATCTTGGCGATATCCAGCACATCGTTGATTAGGGCCAGCAGGTGCAGGGCAGAGCGATAGGCCTCTTGCAAAAAGTCCAGCTCCTCTTCGCGGTTTTCGGCCATCCCGTCCAGCACCAGCTTGATAAAGCCGATGATCCCGTTGAGAGGGGTGCGCAGCTCGTGGGAGGTGTTAGCCAAGAATTGGCTTTTGAGCTGGTTGGCCGATTCTGCTTGGGCACGGGCCTGCTCCAGCTCCTTATTTTTCTGGCGCAGCGTCTGGTTGGCTAACTGCAAGCGGGTTGCCAGTTGGCGACTTTGATCCAGCAAAATGGCGTGGGCAATGGCTGCGCCCAGGTAGGTGGCAATGCTCTGGAGTACCTGAATGTGGCTTGGCTGCCAAACAGGAACCCTGTTCGGATCCAGCATTTCCAGCCAGAGCAGGCTGTTGGCGTAGCCCTGGTAAGACATGGCAATGGCCAGATGTCGCCCCGCCTCCACCGGTTCTTCCTGTCTGAGGGCCTGCAACAAATGGGGGTAATCTGCCAGCTTCAGGGTCTGGTGGAGCAGGGAGGGATCCCCAGGATGGCGGCGGTACTCGGCATTGACCGTGAGGGAGTCTTGCCCCACCTCGTAGAGGGCCATCAGGCAGCGATCTACCTCAAACAGTTGCCCCAACTGCTCCACGGTCTGCTGGCACAGTTGCCGGATATCCAGGGAATGCCGGATGTTGCGCACCAACTGCGTCGTGATCCCCTGTACCGGATCGGCCGGGACAGGATGGGGCTGGCTGTTGGGGCTGCTGGCTCCTCCGGCCAGCGCAAAAGGTGTGGCCCCCAGCAACTTGCCCACCACCGAAATCGCCACCACCTCCCCTTCCGTGTCCCGTACAGGGTTGAGCGAAAGATGCAGATGCAACTTGTAGCGGGGCGAGAGCACCTGGCATTCGTAGGAGAGGGGATCCCCGCTTGCAAAGACCTGGTTGAGCTTGGCTTCGTACTCTCCAGCGTTGGCCACCTCCCAGATTTGCTGTCCGCTCACGATGTGCTGAGGGTGGATGCCATATTTCTCGGCATCTTCCCAGTAAAAACTCCAGAAGCGCCTCTGGCGATCCTGCGTGTAGAACATCGGAGTGGGTCGGAGGGCGCCCATTTGGGATGAAGCCACCATTGCGCTAGGGGAACGTAGGCCAAAACTCAGGTTTTTCCAGAGGAAGCCGGGCTGGCCGGATCAGAGGCCGGGCGGGTTAGTGGGGCAGAGTCCTTGTTGAGGCGGGCGAAGATCATGCGGCCTGCTGAGGTTTGAATGGCGCTGGTCACAACCACAGAGCGGGTTTTGCCCACAGAGCGCTGCCCTTCTTCCACCACCACCATGGTGCCGTCTTCCAAGTAGCCTACCCCTTGACCTGGCTCTTTTCCTTCGCGGGTGATCTTGATATCAAAGCTGTCGCCGGCAACATAGATGGGCCGCAGCGCCTCGGCCAACTCATTCACATTCAGCACCTTGACCCCCTGCAGAGCCGCCACCTTCTTCAGGTTGTAATCGGTGGTGAGCAGCGTTCCCCCCACGGTTTGGGTGAGGCGCACCAGCTTTTCATCGACAGTGGTCAGATCTGGATAGTTGGCTTCGTGAATAACGAAACGATCGGGGTAGGCTTCTCGTAGAGCCTGCAGCGTATCCAAACCTTTGCGGCCCCGCTCTCGTTTTTGGGCATCGGCTTTGTCGGCAATGGTCTGCAATTCCGTCAGCACAAAGCGAGGAACCACCAGGGTTCCTTCCAAAAAACCTGTCTCGATTAACTGAGCCACTCGGCCATCGATGATGGAGCTGGTGTCCAAAACCTTGGCCGTGGCAGCCACCACATTGCCCTCCGCCCAGAGGGCTGCCTGCAAAGCATAGTTGGGGTTAAACAGCCGCAGCAGCGAGGGGCCGTGGGTATCGGCCAGGCTGACCCCCAGGTAAGCAAAGGCCAAGCTGAAAAAGACCGAAGCCAGCGGCTCGAGGAACCTATTGAGTTGGGGGGGCAGGGGCAGCAAGTAGACAGGAGCCATGGCCAGATTGGCAATCACCAAGCCGATCACCAACCCCACCGAGCGGCTGATCAACACGTCCGGCGGCAGGGAGCGCACATTGGCCTCGAAGCGACGGTAGCTCCAGCGCACCAGGGATCCCAGAGCCAGTCCTGCCAGCACGCCAAAGCCGCTGGTGACGACACGGGCTCCTTCCACATTGGCCCCCTGAATGGCAGCAGGAGGGAGCAAATCCAGGCCATAAAACCCGAGGCCAGCTCCCGCCAACATGAAGATCGCGATCAGTAAAGCGTCTAGCATAAGAAAAAAGACGGCCCTGCTGAGTGGGTGATGCTGCTGGGAATAGGCAAATCTGCTTCCTACTCATTCTAGTCGTCTGGTGTTGGAGGGATCCGGACAACCAAGCCAGCCCTCCCCCAGAAGGATTCAGACTATGCTGAAATCATAGCGATCCCTTGCCAGCTTGAGGGATCTGTGGATAAACCGCTACAATCCAAATCTCAACGAGGCTAAAAGCAACCATGGCACAAGCACTGGAACTCAATACCGAGAACGTCGAGAAAGTCCTGAACGAGCTGCGTCCTTACTTGATGGCCGATGGGGGCAATGTGGAATTGGTGGAAATCGATGGCCCGGTGGTCAAGCTGCGCTTGCAGGGGGCCTGTGGAGCCTGCCCCAGCTCGACCATGACTCTAAAGATGGGCATTGAGCGCAAGTTGCGGGAGAGCATTCCCGATATTTTGGAGGTGGAGCAGGTATTCTGAGGGGCCCTGTAGGTTTTTGTGAGATTCCTTTAGGGTTCTTTATCATGTGTTGGATTATGTGCCTTGATAAATAGCCTCGGGTGGCTCTCTGCTCCCCACTTCTTTCTTCTGTGCCTTCTTCAGAGCTAGCGCATGTCTGTTCTCCTCTCCATCGCCATTCTCGCCCTGCTGATCCTGGTGCATGAGGCAGGGCACTTTGCGGCAGCCAAACTCCAAGGGATCCATGTCAACCGCTTCTCGCTGGGGTTTGGGCCGGTGCTGTGGCGATACCAGGGCAGGGAGACAGAGTATGCCATTCGCGCCCTGCCGCTGGGGGGCTACGTGGGCTTTCCTGACGAGGATGAACATTCCCCCTACCCCCCCGACGACCCGGATCTGCTGAAAAACCGCCCCGTGCTGGATCGCCTGGTGGTGATGAGTGCAGGGGTGATGGCCAACCTGCTCTTCGCCTATCTGGTGCTGGTGTTGATGTTTGCCTCGGTGGGGATCCCCTCGGTAACGCGCCTCCATCCCGGCATTCTCATCCCTCAGGTGATGCCCGATAGCCCGGCGGAGCGAGCTGGCCTGGAGGCAGGGGATGTGGTGTTGCAGGCAGCCGATCGCGATTACAGGGGGATTGCCGACGAGACGGCGGCCTTGGCAGCTCTGAACGATTTTCAGGTGCTGATCCGCAGCAGCGAGAACCGGCCCATTCCCCTGGAGGTGCAGCGTGGGGAAGGGGATCCCCTGCAATTGACGGTGATCCCAGAGGTGCGGGGAGAGACGGTGGCCATTGGGGTGACCTTGGCCCCCCACCAGGAGGTAACCTTGCGTCCCCCTCAGAGTTTGGCTGAGATCCTCACGGAGGCGGGAAATGCCTACCAGCGGGTGGTGATGCTCAACCTGAACGGCTTGCGGCAGTTGGTTCAGAATTTTCAAAGCACGGCTGCTCAGGTCTCCGGCCCAGTGGGGATCGTCAAGATTGGGGCGGATCTGGCCCGCGATGACGCCGCCAGCCTGTTTAATTTCACCGCTTTGATTAGCATTAACCTGGCCTTTCTCAACCTGTTGCCCCTGCCCGCCTTGGACGGGGGACACATTGCCTTTTTGATCCTGGAGGCGATTCGCGGCAAACGGCTGCCCAAGCATCTGGAGGAGCGGGTGATGCAGACGGGCTTGGTGTTGTTGCTGGGATTGGGGGTGGTGCTGATCTTCAAAGACACCCTCGCCATTGTCACCGGGTCAGGCTAGGGGAAGATGGCCAGCAAACGGGCCCTGCGCCAGCGAGCTTTGGAGATCCTGCTTCGGCTGAAGCGCCACTACCCCAACTCCACCTGTGCCCTCCACTACCAGACGCCGCTGCAGCTCTTGGTGGCAACCATCCTCTCGGCTCAGTGTACGGATGAGCGGGTGAATCAGGTGACGCCGGAGCTGTTTCGTCGCTTCCCGGATGCCCAGGCCCTGGCGACAGCGCCGCGAGAGGAGATCGAGGCTCTCATCCATTCCACCGGCTTCTATCGCAACAAGGCCAAGCACATTCAGGAAGCCTGCCGCAGGATCTTAAGCCATTTCGGTGGTCAAGTGCCCCGCACCATGCCGGAGCTGCTCACCCTACCCGGTGTGGCCCGTAAGACGGCCAATGTGGTGCTGGCCCATGCTTTTGGCATCCATGCCGGGGTTACCGTCGATACCCATGTCAAGCGCCTCAGCCGCCGCCTCGGCCTTACCGAGCATGAGGATCCCGTGCGCATCGAAAAGGATCTGATGCAGTTGTTGCCGCAGGCGGATTGGGAGAACTGGTCTATCCGTCTGATCGACCACGGGCGGGCCATCTGCACTGCCCGCAGGCCTCTGTGCCAGCAATGTTTTTTGGTGGATCTCTGCCCCAGCGCTCCCCTCCTGAGACCGGCTGCACCGGCCGAGAAAACGGATAAAAAAGCTACCAAAGCCTCGCCGGCCTGAGATGATGGTTTCTAGGCGCCCCGCGTGGCTGAGCCCCCCATTCTTCCGGCGCTTGTTTTGGCCGCCTCTCGCCCTAGAATAAGCTCCATGCAGGATAAACCCATGTCAGTCGCGCCCCCCGTTCTGGTCATTGCCGGCCTGACGGGATCCGGGAAAACCTTGGCCATCCAGCAGTTGGAACAACTGGGGTACACCAGCCTAGAAGGGATCCCGCCTGCCCAGGTGATCCCCTTGGTTGAGGCGATGCGGACCCATCACGCTGCTTTGGCCATCAGCTTGAATCTCCACGCCCAGGAGTACCGGGATCAAGTTCCCACCCTGGCTGCTTGGGTGCAATCGCAAGGGATCCCTTTCCTATTCTTGGAGGCCCGCTCCCCAGTGTTGCTCAACCGTCTCAGCGCCCACCGCCGTCCCCATCCCTACGGGGAAGCTGCCGGTTTGTTGGAGGCCATTGAGCAAGAGCGGCTGGCTCTGGCCCCGGTGCGGGAACGCTGCACCCACTGGTTGGATACCTCCGACCTCAATGCCCAGCAACTGCGGCAGCAATTGCAAGCTTTGGTGCAAGGGATCCCCCAGCCCCTCAACCTAAGGCTGGTCAGCTTCGGTTTCAAATACGGCGTTCCCCCCGATGCCAACTTGCTGTTCGATGTGCGTTTTTTGCCCAACCCCTTCTTTCAGCCCCATCTGCGTCGCCTCACTGGGCAGGATCCCCTGCTGCAGGAGTTCTTGTTTGCGGATCCCATCACACAATCCACCTACCAGCACATCTTGTCCCTGATCAAAGCGTTTTGGCCCCACTACCGCGCAGAGCGTCGCCCCCACCTGACTTTGGCTATCGGCTGTACCGGCGGTCAGCACCGCTCGGTGGCCCTGGTGGAGCGCCTGGCCCAGGATTTGCAGCCTTGGACTGTCCCTGCCGGCAACCACGTTCTTCCCGACCTGAATGTTCAGGTTCAGCATCGCCATCTGCTCGACTCTCAGCGGGAGCTGGAAGCCCGCTTTGGCCCGGCGCCCGGCGAAGCCGGCGTTGCCCAGCAACAGGTTAGGATCCCTTTGGCCGGCGTTCCTGCACCTTCCCATGCCTAAGCCTGTGCCCAGCAACAAGTCCGCCGCTTGGGGCATTCGCCGCCGCAAGGCTGCTTGGCCGGGAAGTGGCTGGAAATGGCTCTTTCCCGGTTTAGCCGTTAAACGCTGGCTGAGCCTGGCGGTTGGGGGCGTGCTGCTGATGGTGCTGGGCATTGCCATCTGGACGGAGTTGACCCCCATCTTTCGCCTGAAGCGGCTGATCGACATCACCCTGCGCCTGATCACCACTTGGATCCCGAACAACATCAGTGGCCCCCTAGTGACCGGGATCGGGCTGGTGATGGTGGTGCTGGGGTTTCGCAGCGCCATGCGCTCCATCGAGGATGTGCTGATCCCCGAGGGAGATGAAGCGCTGGTGGATAAGCTGTTGTCGCGGCGGCGTCTCAGCCGTGGTCCCCGCATTGTGGTACTGGGGGGCGGCACCGGCCTCTCCAACCTGCTGCGGGGTCTGAAGCGCTACAGCTCCAACATCACAGCCATTGTCACGGTGGCCGATGACGGGGGATCCTCAGGGCGTCTGCGGCGGGAGATCGGCGTTTTGCCCCCCGGCGATATCCGCAACTGCCTCACTGCTCTGGCCAACGAAGAAAAGCTGCTCACCGAGCTGTTTCAATATCGCTTCCAGTCGGGGGAAGGGCTGAGCGGCCACAGCTTCGGCAATTTGTTCATCACTGCCCTCACCGCGGTAACCGGCGGCGACTTGATTCGGGCCATCACTGCCACCTCGCAAGTCTTGGCCATTCAGGGGCGGGTGCTGCCGGCCACCCTGGCGGATGTTACCCTCTGGGCGGAGCTGAGCGATGGCCGCCGCGTGGTGGGAGAGTCCAACATTGCCAAAGCCGGAGGACGCATTTGCCGAATCGGCTGTGACCCCCCCAACCCTCCCGCCCTACCGGAAGTCATCGAGGCTATTGAGGCGGCAGAGTTTGTGGTGCTGGGGCCGGGTAGCCTCTACACCAGCATCATCCCTAACCTGTTGGTACCGGAAATTGTGGAAGCTCTGGCCAAAAATATGGCCCCCCACATCTACGTCTGCAACATCATGACCGAGCCGGGGGAAACCGACGGCTATACCGTTGGGGATCACGTCATGGCTCTGGATCGGGTGGCAGGAGTGCGCCTATTTGACGGCGTGCTGGTGCAGCGGGAGCCACCCTCCCCACGTGCTTTGGAGCATTACCGCCGCAGCGGTTCTGAGTTTGTGGTGTTGGATCCCGACAAACTGGCTTACCTGGGCTGCCGCGCCGTTTTGGCTAACGTCATGCAAGAGGATCCAGAGACCGGCTTGGTGCGCCACAACCCCGAACGCTTGGCTGCAATGCTGATGCGCTGGTTCGACAGACATCGCCCCCTCTAGCTTTGCCCAGGATGTCCTCTGCTGTTATTGCAGGCGGGAATAAGGGCGGGGATAGGGCTTGCGCATCTGTCGAGCCAGGTACACCTGAAAGGTTTGCGCCACCGCCCCTGCCCGCACCAGGGGAACCTCGGCCACAGGCTCGATTTGGGCAAAGTAGTCGCCATAGGTGGCTGGGATCCCTGCCCTCGGCTGGAACAACTTGGAAGTGATGAGCAGCCCATCCTGCCCCAGCCAATCCTGCGGCTGCGACCAAAAGGCAAAGCCCCGCAAATCCGCATCCAGGCAGGTCAGAGGCTTGTCCGTCAGCGGAGCCAGGGCCATGGCGATCTGACCGCCCAAAAAATAGACATTGGTAAAAACGAACTCTGCCTCCTCAAGGGCTTGAGCCAGGTGGGGATCCGTCCGAAAGCGCTGCCGCAACTGCTCAATTTCAATGAGCTGAGTAGAGGGATCCTGCTCCACGGGCCACAGGCCCAGCCCGCCAGGAGCCTGCAGCAGGCCGTAGCGCACATGGGCCAGCCCTACCCCCACCACCAAGCTCACCATCACCGCCGTCCCCACCAAGGTTCGCTTCGCTCCCGGCCACCGTTCCCAGAAGGATCCCAGCAGCAACGTCAGCACCCAAAACCCCGGCATGGGCCAGGTGGGCAGAATGGGCCGGTAGCCTCCCATCAAGGTAAAGGCCAACACCAGCGGCAACCCACAGGCCAGGATCAAAAGGTGCTTGAGCTCTTCATCCGTCAGCCGCATCCCGCGGAGAATCTGCAGGGCCACCCGACCCGTCCCTGCCAAACTCGCCCACCCCAAAGGGATCCCCAAGCTGGGGAACAGGTAAAAGATTTCAGAAAGGATCGTCAGCCCCAGCGCTGGCAGTTGATACCCTGCCTCCGGCACCGCCCGCCCCGCCTGAAAGCGAAAGGAGACCCAATCCTGCTGGGCGTTCCAGATCAGCACCGGGCTGAAGGCCAGCACAAAACCCAGCACCGCCAGCACCGTCCAGCCCGACCTCAAGGCACAGCGATGAACTGGGCTGAGCAGACAAAAGAGTACCAGGCCGAACCCCAAAGCCAAGCCGTGGTACTTCCCCAAGCAGGCCAGCCCCACCAAGAGACCTATGAGCGCTAGCCTAGGCCCTGGCCGATAGCGAGCCGCCCCATAGACAGCCAATTTCCCCTGCCCCAAAGGAGCCGGAAAAAACTCCTGAGCGGCCACCCACAAGGTTGCTGCCGTAAAAAAGATCAGCGGGCTATCCGGCAAGGTCAGCACCCCAAACCCAATCCAAAGGATCGGCGCGATGCTGATGGCCGCCAAGCTGATCAGTCCCGCCCGAACAGAGAAAAGGCGCGCTCCGGTGTAGTAGAGGAATAGGGAAGAGCCAGAATAGAGCAGCAGGGATCCCAGTCGAATAGAAAAAGCCGACACCTGGCCGGTCAAGGCAGGCCCCAAGCCCGTTGTCCAGGCCACCAGCGGCGGATGGTCAAAATAGCTCCAATCCAGATGGCGGGTGTAGAGGTAGTAGTAGGCTTCGTCAAAGCCCGGCGGCAAAAGGGCAGCCACCAGGCCCCGCATGAACAAGCCCAACCCCAGGATTAGCCAAACCGCTCTAGGCAATGGAGGGGATCCCTATGGGCAGATGGACAGATCTAACTTACCTTGAATACCTCTCGGGGCTACGTCCCTCTAGCACTATGACTTTGTTTCCCGCAAAAAAATGACCGGACACCCCAAAAATTGACCCAGCTTCTCGGCCTCTGCCCGCGCCTCTGGTTCCTTATCAGTGTAGCAGACTGACAGCAAAGGTTTCCGCGATTGCAATTTCACTTCTACCGAAAAGAATTCAACAAAATTCCTTTTGGCCTGAACCAAAATCTGCTGTACATCTCCAAAGGAATAAGTTTTCCGCCCTAGCGACCCAAAAGGAGTAAGGTGCTCCTCTTGGATTTGGTACCTAGAGCGGTCAAACGTTAGACGGCGACACCAAAAAGACACCTTCAGCATGAGAGCTCCTACCCAAAGAAGTAGAGCCAGAAATAGCCCTGGAAGGAGAGAATACAAGATCGCAAACACTAACTCCAGTAAGTGAAATCTATCGATATCTATCAAGAGCCGACTCTCTGTACTGTTCACAAAAGAATCAACGCGCCTTGCCAATTCCTGAGCTTCACTTTCACCAAAGGCCAACCAGGCTGGAGTTTCCCCTGTAGGCTTTTCCAGCGTGACATAGTAGCGCTCAGTCCTTTCTCCGTCGTCATCCTCCACAATTTCAGTTTTGACTGCAGCTCCTCTTACATCTATGTGAAGTGTAGTTTGGCTCGGCAAAGGTAGAAACGGCTGGAAAGACACTTCACAATTAACCGTAGACTGGTCAACTCGAAAACAAGTGAAACGGCGCTCACCCTGGGAAGACCAGATCGAAGATAAAGCCATAAAAAGGATGAACGCAAAGAAACAGATAAAAACAAAAGTAGCAAGAGACCCAAGGAAACCTACAGAAGACTCTTGGTACACGCGCTTGTTGTGGCTCTCCTCCACGCATTTCATAGACTCAACTCCGGGAAAGCTGAATTTGTTCAGATTATTACTTACTAGTCCGTCGGTTGTCTGTTTCCGAGATTACAAGGCACTTGAAAAATTACAAAAAGCTGTGAATTCTCCGATTTCGGCTGCGCTGTATCCAGATTCTCCTTATCCTTAGCTGGCAGGGGAAGTTGGGGTATCGGCTGCGCGAAGGGCTGGGGAAATGTTTCCAGTCAAACAAGTTAAAGTATGGACTGCTGGATGAATGCAAGTAAAGGTTAGGCTTTCCGCATTCATGTTCTGAGGCATTCAGTTATCTCCAGTACTCTAGAATTGCTGGGGCTGCTCTTCGGGACCCCTAAGGTTTCTCTCAAAAGCTAGAGGGCGGCAGGGTTGCTACGCAGCGCTGACATGAAGGTGAGATGAGGGCCAAACTAGCGGTGGTGCCTACATGGGGATGGTGATGGAAGGCAGATCTAGGGCTGGAGTAAGGCGGCTTGTGCCGAAAACCCTGGAGACAAGGCAAAATGGCCGGCAACTTGCTCAACGGCGCCGACGCAGAGGTTCTTGGATCCCTTCACCGCGAAGCTCTAGGCAGTGGGGAACAGCGCTGGGATGGCTCTTGGGGGATCGGATCCCGACGGCCCGCCAGCTTGACTTTCGCGCCGGCATGACCGGACTGGCTCTGACCATTGCCCTGTTTCTGACAGGAGCACGTCTGGTTTATTTGCAACATCAACAGGCACCCCTATTGCAGCAGCGAGCCGAAGCCCAGCAGCGAGCCCAGCTAAGACCTTTCATTCCTCGTCGCTCAATTGTGGATCGTCATTCTATTGCCAAGCAGCAGGCAGAATTGCTGGCCGTAGATCGCCCCGTCTATACTCTCTGGGCCCATCCCCGCCTCTTTGGCAAACGCACTCCAGAGGAAATTGCCACCGCTCTTGCTCCCCTGTTGCGGCGTCCAGTAGAGCAACTGACGCAGCGGCTGTCGGTTAATCATGCGGTGCGGGTGGAGCGCTGGGTATCCCAGGAGGTGGCGGATCAAATTCAGGCTCTGCATCTGGATGGCCTGGAGCTGGTGAGCGAGCGGCAACGCGTTTACCCCCAAAAAGAGATGGCCGCTGAGGTGGTAGGCTATGTGGATCTGGATCATCAGGGCCAAGCGGGAGTGGAATATTCCCGGCAAGAGCTGCTGGAGCGTACTGTTCAGCCTGTTACTATTCCTCGCGATGGCTACGGACGACTGTTGGCTGCAGAGGTACCGGAAGGGCTGCTGCAATCCCGCGAGACGGTGCTGCAACTTACCCTAGATATGCGCCTGCAAAGAGCTGCCCGCGCTGCCCTGAAAGTGCAACTGGAGCGGTTTCGAGCCCTGCGGGGCACGGTGATTGTCCTCCAGCCCCAGACAGGGGAAATCCTGGCGCTGGTGAGCGAGCCCACCTATGACCCTAACCGCTACTTTGAGTATGACCCCGGTCTTTTTCGCAACTGGGCGGTAACGGATTTGTATGAGCCGGGATCCACCTTCAAGCCCATCAACATTGCCATTGGGTTGGATGCTGGAGCCTTTACAGCAGATGAACGGGTCTATGACGAGGGTCGGATTCTCATCGGTCAGTGGCCCATTCAAAATTACGACTACCACCAACGAGGGGCCCATGGCTGGATGAGCGTCACGGATATCCTGCGGCAATCCAGCAATGTGGGTATGGTACACCTGATGCGCAAGCTGGATCCCCGCCAGTACTACAATGCCTTGGTGCGGCTGGGGTTCAACGAGCGCAGTGGCGTGGATTTGCCCTTTGAGCCGGCCAGCCGTTTGAAACCGCTGCGACAGTTTGTTACGGTGCCAGTGGAGCGGGCCACTGTCGCTTTCGGCCAGGGGCTGGCCCTCACTCCTCTACAGTTGGCTGCCATGCACTGCATCATTGCCAATGGCGGACTGAAAGTACAGCCCCATGTGGTGCGAGGCTTGGTGGAAAAGGATACGGATACTCTGGTTTGGGGATCCCCGCAGCCCCAGCCGGTGCGGGTACTATCCGAGCAAGCCACCCTGGCAGTGCGTATCCAAATGCGGGATGTGGTGGACTTTGGCACGGGGCAATCGGCCAAGATCGAGGGGTATGAGATCGGCGGCAAAACCGGCACTGCCCAGAAAGCCGGGCCACGGGGGGGCTATTTGCCCGGCAAGCGCATCACCAGTTTTGTGGGCTATTTCCCGGCCATTCGCCCCAATTACGTGATCTTGGCGGTGATCGACGAGCCCCAGGGGGAAGATGCCTTCGGCTCGACGACGGCTGCTCCCGTTGTTCGCTCGGTGATCCAGGAGATCATCGCCCTAGAGGGGATCCGCCCTAACTCTACTTAGCGCAGCCATAGGAACAAGGGGCGAAGGTGGATGCCAAAGGGGGCCCAGACCGTGAGGAAATGAGCGAAATGCCCATACCTCCGGATTGGCTCTTCCTGGAAAAAGCCATACTCAAGACTGGCCACCCACAGAGTCCGACTTAACCTCTGCACTCCTCCAGCTCAGCTTGGAGTTGAGGTAGAAGTTCCAGAATACAACAATACCGATGGCAATTAAGTTGGCCAACAAATAATGAATGCCCAAGCGCTCGCTCAGCAAGGTCACCAGTGAAGTGTTGAGAACCAAGCCAATTAAGCAGATAACGTTAAACTTCGCCAACCGCTTCAGGCGATTCCAGGGCCCCGGCTGCAAGCGGGTCACATGGCGAAAAGTCCACAGGTCGTTCCAGAGGAAGTTATTGAGAATGGCCACCTCCGAAGCAACCAGCTTACTGGTTATGAGATCCCATCCCAAGTTGGCGGGATCGTGCAAAACATAGAGCAAAGCCATGTCCACCAAGGTGCCGGATAGGCCGACCGTGCTGAAGCGCAAAAAGGATCCCACCTGCCCTAGCGAAAAGCGCAGCACCATCAGGTGGTGAAGATATTGGAGACAAGTTTGCAGTTGGATTTTGCTCTCCCCGTTTTGGCGCTCCTGAAAGATGTAGCCGACTTCAGCAATGGTTTTCACCCGGCCCCGCGCCAGCACCTCGATCAGCAGCTTGTAACCCTTGGGGTTGAGCGGGATCCCGGCAATAGACTGGCGTCTGACCAGAAACAGTCCGCTCAACGGATCGGAAACACGGCTGAAAACTCCCGGCAGCAGAACCAGCCCAATCCATTGGGCCCCGCGGGAGACAATGCGCCGGCCCAGGCTCCAGTGGCTCACCCCTCCCGATGGTGCATAGCGGCTGCCCACCACCAAATCTGCCCCTTTCTGGATGAGCGGCCACAATTTGAGGACAATCTCCGGCGGATGCTGCAAATCCCCATCCATAACCCCCAGCACCTCTCCGCGGGCAGCCTGCCATCCTCGCACCACTGCTGTAGCCAGGCCCCGTTCCCGCTGCCGGCAGATAACGCTGAGTTGGGGAAACTCCTCCTGCAGCTCCTGGGCCAACTTGGCGGTGTGATCCGGGCTGTTGTCATCCACCACAATCAGCTCATAGGCCCCCGGTAGAATCGTGTCGAGGTGGGCGCACAATTGTCTGACCAAGCTGCCAATGCTAGAGGCTTCGTTGTAGGTGGGAATGACCAGCGACAGTTGGACAGGGCTGGACTGAGACAGAGGTGGAATCTGAAAAGGAGCTGCAGAAGCTTTGGGATCGGCAGAGGAAGTAGGAGCTCCATGAAGCATTCAGCAGGCCATCCAAAAACAATAAAACAAAAATCCTCCGCCTAGGGCTGCAAATCCTAGGACTGCCTTGGTTCACATTGGATCCACAGAACGATCCCCTATCGTACTGATCGATGAGCCGCAGGGCTAGACCTTTCTCTACCTACCCAGCTTCTTCGGGAAGAGGTTACTTGGCTAAGGGGATCCCGTAGAGGGGCTCATCAACACCGGGATCTGGGCCTGAGCAGAAGGAGTCTCAGGCAGCGAGGGGGCAGGGGTGAAACTGGGATAAGGAATGCGCTCGTGGTTGGATTCCCGCCAGACCTCCACGAAAGCGTCTGCCACCACCTCCAAATCCTCCAGCGTCAGCCCACTATCAACCAACTGGCCATCTTGCCAACGGGCCTGGGCAATTTTGCGGACAACAGCTTTTGCCCGCTCGACCACATCGGGGCCGAAGCCATCGCTCAGAGTCATGCTGCGCAGGGCGGCTTCACAGGCATCGGCCATCATCACCACCCCCGTCTCCTTGCTCTGGGGGATCGGGCCATCGTAGCGGAACGGCTCTTCGGGTACGGGCTGACCCCCGGCTTTCATCTGGGCTTGATGGTAGAAATAGGCAATCAGGATCGTCCCCTGGTGCTCAGGGATAAACGCCTGGACGGCGGTAGGCAGATTATATTGCTTGGCCAGGCGCAAGCCATCGCTGACGTGGGCCTTGATAATCTGAGCACTGCGATAGGGATCGTCCAGTTGGGTGTGGGGGTTGAGGCTGCCCATCTGGTTCTCGATGAAGTAGCGGGCCTGCAGCATCTTGCCGATGTCGTGGTAAAGAGTGCCGGTGCGCACCAGCTCCACGTTGAGGTTCAGCTTCTGGGCAGCCCGTTCTGCCAAAGTGGCCACAAGCAGAGTGTGCTGGAAGGTGCCGGGGGCCTCTGCAGCCAGCCGCCGCAGCAGCGTGCGATTGGGATTGCTCAACTCGATCAGACGAATGGGGGTGGCTAAGTCAAATAGGCGCTCCAGGTAGGGGCTGGCTCCCAGGGCAACAATGCTCCATCCCAAGCTGGTTCCCCCTGCCAAAGCCATGGCCAACAGGTCGATGCCACCGGTGGTGGCCAAGCTAACCGCCCCGTAGGCCAGCATCTGCACCGCTGCCGCTCCTCCTCCCAACAAGGCCAGCTCTTCGCGGGAACGGGAACGCCCGGCCAGGGCAGAGGCCACCACGCTGCCGGAGAGCAAGGGTACAAGGGTGAGCAGGTTGACAGGGGAGACCAAGGGCAAAAACAGCGCCTGGCCTACCACCACCACCAAGCCCAGCCCTGCCCCGTAAAAACTGCCCAGCAACAGCCCCACTGCCGGCAGGGAGCTGAACTCCAGCTTGAACAAGGCCGCCAAAAGGGGAGCGGTCAGGGAAACTATGAGGATCAACACCCGATCCCGGCGGCGCAACCCTGGCCGCAAGCGTTGCTGCAGAGGCACAAAGACAGCCAGGCCCATGCCCATCACTCCGGCCACTCCCACCAAGCCCCAGATGTTGATCCCGCGCTGGGTGAGCCCAAAGTGGTCCAAGATGAGGAAAATTTCGGGAGTGATGACCTGATCTGCTCGCACGATCACCTGGTTCTCGGCAACCGAGATCAGAACCGGCTCGACTTTTTCCAGCTCGGCGCGGATGCGCTGCTCGGTGCGCTGGGGATCCACCTCCACGTTGGGAATGAGCACCTGCTGCAGCCACTGATAGACCAGGGCCTGCAGCTCCTGTCGTTGGGCGGCGCTGCCCGGAAAAATCAAATCGTCCAGTTGGGCTTGGATCCCTTCGGCGCGAACTTCGCGGGGCAGGCCATCCACAATCCCTATCTTCTGCAGGCGCTCCAAGACCCGCCGGCTCAAGGTTTGCAAATGCTGCCAATCCGCATCTGCCAAGTTGAGAACTGTGGCCGGAACAGGGGGGGTGAGCTGCTCCAGAGCCGGCAAAGCTGCCCGATAGCGCTGCTGCGCCGCTTCCACCTGGGCAATCAACTGGGTATAGGGATCCGTCGCCGCCATCTGGGTGGCCGATCCGTCCAACCAGACCCGCTGCCAAACCTCGACAAGCTCTTGCTTGGCCCGCTGCTCCGGAGGAAGCTGCTCCGGTCGCCCCGAAGAAGGCTCTTCCAAAGGAGATGGGGTGGCTGCACGGGCGCGGATGGCCTCTTGTCGGGCGCGAGCCTGAAGGAGTTCCCACTCCTCTGGGGAAAGCTGGCGCAGATAGATCTGCGTTGGCAGAGACAGCAACTGGACAGAAACATAGGGCAGAGAACCTGCCTCTTGGCGGATGGCCTCCACCTCAGCCAGGAGAGCCTCCAGATTTTGCCGCATGCTGTCGTTGGCGGTGCTGTTGATTTTAAGGGCCTGAACCACCCGCCGCCGCGCCTCAGCTTGTCGGGCCTGGGTAGCCTCCACATCTTCAATCTCCGCCGCAGCAGGGGCAAGAAACGTCTGCGGGGAGCGGCTGCCGACGGTCAGTTGTGGTTCGTTGTAGTAGCGGATCCCGTGGACAGCAGTGAGGGAGAGAAGCGCTATGGCATAGCCAGCAACCCGTTCCGAAAGGGAGAGCCTGCTCTTTCGAGGGGGGGCTGCCTGGCATCCCCGAGTCCAGTGTTCCGCGTTCGCGTCGGCAGCGCGAAGGGCTTTGGGCGTGAGCGGGTTTTTCATGGATTGGCCTGGCAGCGTCTTTCTCTTTTCTATCCCCTTTTGGCCGGGTAGCCCAGGAAGAGGATCTCAATCGCCGATGGTAATCTGCCCCACCATACCTGCTTCTGCATGGCCGGGAATGGTGCAAACCAAAGCGTAGACTCCAGATTTCAGGGGAATAAATTGCCACTCCACCGAAGCGCCTGGCTTCAGTTCCAATTCTCGGATCTGGCCCTTAATTTCCACGCCGGCCACGTCCAACTTACGGGTCCAAACGGCATCGGCAAAATCTTTGGCGCTGAAATAATGTTTCAATTGGCTGGGGTTGCTCAGGCGAAGACGGTAGAGGCTGCCGTTGTGAAAAGACAGTTCCTTGGGCGCAAACACCAACTGATTGTCGGCAGTACCCAACTCAATAACCTTCTCCTGCGGCGTTTGTCTGGAGAGATCCCGCGCCTGCGCCAGGCCAGGGATCCCAATCATGAGGGCCGATAGCCAGATTCCCAGCACCAGGAAATGACAGAACCTGTTTAACATTGCAACAACGAGGAGAGAGGAAAGAGCAAAGAGAAAAGAGCAACGAGGAGAGAGAAAAGAGCAAAGAGAAGAGATTTCTCCTTCTCACTTCTCACTCCTCCCTTCTCACTCCTCTGCGAGTAGCCTGGAAATTCAAGATAGCATCTCTAGGCGGAGAGGTTTTGATTCCCTTCTGCCCTGTCTAGCCATCCACATCCTCGTAGAGCTGCACGGCTGGGGCTTCCTCTCCGTCTTTCCTTATTTCAAGGGCTACCGCAGCGGCGTAGCCACCGGCAACCTGAAGCGGTAAGGTCACCCAGCGGGAGTCCTCGCCCAAAGCTGCAGAGCCGGCCAGACCCCTGCCTGTTCCCTTCAGGAGCGCCTCCTTTTGTGTCCACATTTGAAAGAAAAGGGCATCCCGCTCTGGAGCTGGACAGCTGGCCAAACGGCCCTGCTCAGCAGCCGAAAAATAGCGTTGGGCGATGCGCTGCCAGCGGAGCACAGGTCGAACCCATTCCAGATCCACTCCAATGCGGTATTGCCATCTCAGGCCGATCAGGACGCGCTCGTGGGAGTGGCTGAGGTTAAACTGCAGCGGCAGGGGTGGATCCCGCCAGTAGGGTTTGCCGGTAGAACTGTGGTCGAGGGGGATCGCCTGGGGTGGAATGCCGCTGTAGCGGCTGAGCAAGCTCCGCAACCCAAGACGACCGGCCAGAAAGCGGCGCCGATCTGCCGGCAGTTGTAAACGCTCTGCCCGCCGACATTCTTCAGGGGAAAGAAGGCCGAGCTGGGGGAGCAACTTCTCCAACGGGGGGACTGTCTGCAGCCAAAGATGCACCTCTGACTTTCCCGACAACGGCTGCAGGGATCCCACTGTGAAGTTGGGTCTAGACAACTCTAAGGAATAAGGATGGGATAACATGGCCTTAAATTGGTGGAGTTGGCAACACCACCCAGACAGTACACCCTTTCCTGTACGCGCTCGCGAGACCTGGTCTGACCTGATGCCCTCCTTCCACTATCCCCCCCGTCCTGACCGTGTCCGCGCAGCTCGTCAGCAGGCTATTCGTCAGGGGATCCTCTGGCTGTTGTTGGGGTTCACGGCTGTGTTGGCGGGTTCTGCCGGTGCCCTCTTGGCCGTGATGTTGCCCCGTCAGGTGATCCCAACTTCCCTCACACCTGCAGAACAAGAAGCCTTCCGTCCCGATGCCTTACGGGCTGCGGCTCTGGATCGCTCGTTGCATATCCTCATTCTCGGCACGGACAACCCGGATCCCAGCCTGCCCTTGCCCACAGAGCGAGATCGCTTCCACACCCGCAGCGACACCATTCTCTTGGCCCGCTTTGATCCCCAGGCGCGGCGGATTACCGTTTTGTCCATCCCCCGCGACACTCGTGTGCGCTTGCCCGGCTTTGGTGTGGCCAAGATCAATGCTGCCAACTTGGCAGGGGGCCCGGCGCTGACGGCTCAGGTGGTCAGCCACTTGATGGGTGGGATCCCGATTGACCGCTACATTCGCCTCAATACCGACGCTCTGGAAAAGCTGATCGATGCGGTGGGCGGCGTGGAAATCTACGTGCCGGAACCGATGCAATACGTGGATCACACCCAGCAGTTGTTCATCCACCTGGAGCCCGGCTGGCAACGCCTCAACGGGGAACAAGCCCACCACTTTGCCCGCTTTCGCCGCGATCACCTGGGATTGGGGGATATCGGTCGGGTGCAACGGCAACAGGAATTGCTGCGGGCCCTGAGCCGGGAACTGCTCTCCCCTGCTGTCTGGCCGCGGATCCCAAAGATTTTGCAGGTTATCCGCACCAACCTCGATACCAACCTCACCTGGGAAGAGGTTCTGAGCTTGGCCAAGTTTGTCCTCACCTCTGGGGGCGATCGCATCGACCTGGTGCTGTTGCCGGGCCGCTTCAGCCAGCCGGGAGAATTCTCCACCAGCTACTGGCTGCCGGATCCAGCCGGGATCCGACGGGTGGCCGTCTCCCACTTTGGCCTGGAGGCAGAGGTAGCCCGCATTCCTCCACACCGCCTGCGCATAGCCGTGCAAAACGCGACCGGAGAGCCGGGGATGGCCCGTCGTATGGTGCAAGAATTGGTGAGACAAGGATACGTCCATGCTTTTGCCGTGGAAGACAGCACTCAGGTGCTGCAGCAAACGGAGATCCTCGCCCAGAGCGGGGATCGGGAGGGGGCTAAACAGATCCGCGCCGCTATTGGCCTGGGAGAAGTGCGGGTAGAATCTACTGGCGTTCTCAACTCCGATGTCACCATTCGAGTCGGCCAAGATTGGGCTCAACAGTTGGCTTTGGATGAAGCACTCCGTGCCGCTGACGCCAACGGCCAAACCCAAGCTCCGCCCGGAGCAGCTCAGCTCTAGAGAGCCGGTTCGGTTGCGAGTGCGGATTTCCGAAAAAGAGCCTGCTTGTCGGGGACTTTTCGGTCTCTGTAGATTAGCACTGAGCTTGTTTGAGTGCTGAGCCACCTATGACCGTGCTGGAACAGGGATCCATCACCATCCACACCGAGAACATCTTTCCCATCATCAAGCAGTCTCTCTACTCGGATCGAGAGATCTTCTTGCGGGAGCTGATCTCCAATGCTGCTGATGCCATCACCAAGCTGAAGATGGCCAGCCTTGCCGGCGAAGTGGCGGATCTCCCAGAGCCGGAGATTACGATTGCCCTCAACAAGGAGGCCAAGACCTTAGCGGTGGCCGATAACGGCATTGGCATGACTGCCGAGGAAGTGAAAAAATACATCAACCAGGTGGCTTTTTCCAGCGCTGAAGAGTTCATTCAAAAGTACAAGGGCAAAGACGCAGAGCAAGCAATCATTGGCCACTTTGGTCTAGGATTCTACTCCTCTTTTATGGTGTCGCAGCGGGTGGAGATCGACACCCTCTCCTATCGGCCCGGCAGCACGCCGGTGAAGTGGGCTTGTGACGGCACCACTACTTTTACCCTCTCCGATTCTGAGCGCTCCAGCATCGGCACCACCGTTACCCTTTACATCACCCCCGAAAATGAAGAATACCTGGAGCCAAGCCGCATTCGGGAATTGGTTCGTAAATACTGCGATTTCATCCCCGTTCCCATCAAGTTAAACGGGGAAGTGATCAACAAGCAAAAGCCCCTGTGGAGAACCTCACCTTCCGAACTCAAAGATGAGGATTACCTAGAGTTTTATCGCTACCTCTACCCCTTCCAAGAGGATCCCCACTTTTGGGTACACATCAACACCGACTATCCCTTCATCGTGCAAGGGATCCTCTATTTTCCCAAGTTGCGCCCGGATATTGATCCCACCAAGGGTCAAGTCAAGCTGTTCTGCAATCAAGTCTTTGTCCAAGATAACTGTGAGGAAGTCATCCCCAAGTTCCTCCTACCTCTGCGGGGGGCCATCGACAGTCCGGATATTCCCCTCAACGTCTCCCGCAGCTTCTTGCAAAATGACCGCACCGTAAGACGCATTGGGGATCACGTTGCCAAAAAGGTGGCGGATCGTCTCAATGAACTGTACAGGGAAGATTACGAAAAATACGTCAAGGTCTGGCCCGACATCAGCCTCTTTATGAAGTTTGGGGCGATGAACAACGACAAGTTCTTTGCCCAGATTAAGGATATTCTCATTTTCCGAGTGGCCGGATCCCCTGCCGATAAACCCGAATATGTGACCCTGAAAGCATACCTAGAGCGCACCCGCGATAGGCAAAACAAGCGAGTTTACTACGCCACCGATGAGGCTGCCCAGAGTGCCTACATCGATCTCCACCGCTCTCAAGGACTGGAAGTGATCATGCTGGATAGCTGGATCGACAGCCACTTCAGCAGCTTTTTGGAGCGGGAATACAAAGAAGAAGGGATCCAATTTAAGCGGGTGGACTCTGAGCTGGATGAAACGCTGGTGGATAAAGACAAAGCCGCCGAAATTGTGGATCCGGTCAC
This sequence comes from Thermostichus sp. MS-CIW-38, assembly GCF_054058415.1. Lineage (NCBI taxonomy): Bacteria > Bacillati > Cyanobacteriota > Cyanophyceae > Thermostichales > Thermostichaceae > Thermostichus > Thermostichus sp. MS-CIW-38. The sequence goes on from NZ_JBSSAH010000001.1 coordinate 167,069, forward strand.
GCAAAAAACCCGCAGCCAAAAGTTGGTCGATCTCTTTCGGCAGGCCCTGGGCAAAGACAAGTTGCAGATCCAAGCAGAAGCCCTTAAATCGGAGTCGGTTCCGGCCATGATCTTGCTACCGGAGACGCTGCGGCGCCTGCAGGAGCTCAACGCCGTCATCCAGCAGAAGCCGCTGGAGTTTCTGGAAGAGCACACGCTGGTTCTGAACACGGCCCATCCCCTTATCCAAAACCTACAGTCTCTTGCCGATCAGGGTCGGGATCCCGACTTGGTTCACCTCATCTGCAATCACATCTACGATTTGGCTTTGATTACCCAGAAAAGCTTTGACCCAGCAGCCGCGCGGGCCTTTGTGCAGCGCTCCAACGAAGTGCTGACTCGGCTCACCCGCCCTCAATAGGCAGCGCTGTCCAGGGTAGACTGCAGGGCTTCCGCTCCACCGGGCAGAGACGGACGGGATCCGGCCCCGTTGCCGCTGTGGCCGTAGCTGCCTTGGAGCACGGGGGCAACTTGGCGCATCAGCGTCGCCATCTCCAGGGCACTCATGGCGTATTCCCAACCTTTGTTGCTCTTGACCCCGGCCCGCTCCAGAGCCTGCTGCAGGGTATCGGCGGTGAGGATCCCGAAAATAACCGGCACTCCGGTACGAAATCCTGCCGCCGCAATGCCTTTGGAGACCTCCGCCGCCACATAGTCGAAGTGGGGAGTTTGCCCGCGAATCACTGCCCCCAGGCAGATGATGGCGTCATAACGGCGAGATTGGGCCAGTTGGTGGGCCAGCAAAGGCACCTCAAAACTGCCCGGCACCCAGTAGTAGTCCACCTGCTTGCTCTCCGGGCCGACATCCACACCATGCCGCTTCAGCGCGTCCTGGCACCCTTCCAACAATTTGCCAGTGATTAGGTCGTTAAACCGACCGATGACGATGGCTAGACGCAGATCCTCCGTCTGAACAAAATTGCCCTCGTAAACTGCCATCTACGCTGCTCCAGATCTACCCAAGAGAAGAACAAGCGGAAAACCACGCTTTCCCATCCTAATTCAGTAAACTACCCGACCCTGACTGCTTCGCAGTACAGGGCGGGCTTTCGGTAGCCCTGCAGTTGGCAAGCCAACCACGAACCTCTAGGCTGGTTTACAGCAGCCCCCAAAAGCGCAATCACATTCGCACCATTCAAATCCGCATCCCCTTCCCATCCACAGTGTCCACACTTAAACTTCTTTCCACTGCGATAGGATTGCGTAGGATCGGGATGGATGTGCAAACACCGGTGGCAGGTCTGCGACGTGTAGGCAGGCGGAACCAGCACCACAGGTACTCCGGCAATGGCAGCCTTGTAGACCACGAACATCCTAAGCTGGTAGAACGCCCAGTTATTGGTTCTGCGGCGCTCAGCTTTGCTGCGTGGCTGTTGATTGACCCTTTCCCGAATCCCTGTCAGGTCTTCCAGGGCAATAGCGCTGTTTGTGGTCTTTGCCCTAGAGACAATAGCTTTGGAGATGCGATGATTGACCCACGTTTTTGCTACGCAACGCTGACGCGACTGAAAGCGTCTCTCCTTGCCAGACAGCCGTTGCAACAGTTCTCTGCATCTGCGCCGCGAACTGCGGGTGCCCTTACTGGCTTTACGTTGGAGTGCCGCCCTCAGCTTGGAGTAGTGGTCTCGGATTCGGTTCAACTGCTGTCCATTCCAGTTATCCCCTTCTGACGTATGAGCAATATCCGTCCTTCCCAAATCCACGCCTAGCACTCTATCCGTGCCTTGCGGTGGGCACGGTTCCGTTTCCACACAGATTTGAATGGAGTAGAAACCGTCTTTGCGCTTGACCAGAGTGGCGGATTTGGGGTTGGAGCCTGCCAACTGTTCTCTCTGGTAACGGCCAATCGCCAGCTCAAAGCGCTCTCGACCCCCAACCGTGGTCAGCGACACCGTCCAGTCTTTCTCGCGAAACGAAAAGATACGAGCGTCGTAGGTAGCGAAGTCCCCTTTGAACGCTTTGACCGGACGGTTTTTCTGTCGGGCAACTTTACGGGCACCGGCCAGCCGTCTGCAGACCTGCTGGTCGCGTAAGCGGGACGTAGTCCTTGCCAAGTTACTGGACAAGCCAAACCGAGCGCGAATCTGGTAATAGCAAAGGGACTGGAGTTTGACTGCGTTGACTACTTTTTCTGGTGTGTTTTGGTTGACCCAGTTCAACGCCTGCACAAAGGCATCCATTGTCGCATCCAACTTTGCGGCTTGCGACTGGGACACCTTGAGCTTGCAGGGGACGGTCAGGACTTGGGTCATGGTTCTATCATAACTTCCGCATTCCTCCCGACACTGACCCTACGGGTACAGTGCGGGGCTCCTGCGATTTCTAGCTGACGGGCAACGGCTGCCACACCCATATTTCTCTTTGGCAAGGCGAACAAAACCTGTTTGCCGATCCTCAAGGGGAATTGGGGCTTTCTCAACTGGCCTATCACTTCATCGGCGGGGTGCTACACCATGCACCTGCTTTGTGTGCCCTCACCAACCCGACGGTCAATTCTTATCGTCGCCTCAATGCCCCCGTCACGCTCTCTGGGGCCACCTGGTCTCCCAATACGATCAGCTACAGCGGCAATAATCGCACCCACGCCATTCGGATCCCGGATGCCGGGCGGTTTGAATTGCGTTTGGCCGATGCTGCCGCCAATCCCTATCTTTTGGCTGCTGGTCTCATTGCCGCCGGTCTGGACGGGATCCAACACCAACGGGATCCTGGCCCCCGCTGTGACAACAACGCCTACACGGATCCCCTCCCCAATGCCCCAACGTTGCCCGGCTCTTTGGTCGAAGCCCTCAACCACTTAGACCAAAGTACCCTGTTCCGTAGCAGGCTGGGGGATCCCTTTGTGAATGCCTACCTCAAGCTCAAACGCCAACAATGGCAGGAATACAACCGTCAGATCACGCCCTGGGAGCGGGAAACAACCTTGGATTGCTAGCCCGGTAGTTGTTGTTATCTCATTACACCTTGAGAGAGGGCTTCCAACTGGCCTGGAGTGACCCTAAACCTGGGCCAACTGGTGTTGAGCTGCCTGCCGCATCACCTCCACCGGCACAGGCTTGCCTCCCAGCCAAAGCGACAGGGCCTTGGCCCCCTGGTGAACCAGCATCTCTAGTCCACTGATGGGGGTATGTCCCAACTCGGCGGCCATCCGCAGCAGAGGAGTGGGATCCGGCACATAGATCAGGTCGTAGACGATGGCACCCGGAGACAGCAGGCCCAGTTGCTCCCGGCTCAGGGGAGAGAGCTCCTGACCGCCAGGGGATCCCGGCTTGTGCATGCCCACGGGGGTGGTGTTGACCAAAAGCCGCGTCTGAGACAGGTAGCAATTCAACTCCGCCCAGTTCACCGTCTCCACCTGCGGCCAAGTCTGTCGCAAGGCCAGCAATGAGTTGGGGGATCGCCCTGCCACCCGCACAGGCCCCAGCCCCAACTCCAAACAGCCTTGGATGGCCGCCCGCGCTGCCCCCCCGGATCCCAGAATGAGGGTGGGGATCCCTTTTTCCAGACCCAGCAAAGGCTGCACAAAGCCATCGATATCGGTATTGGTGCCCGCCCACCCGCCCTCTGGCAAGGGGTAAACCGTATTCACCGCCCCTACCGCTGCTGCCCGCGATTCAATCTGATCGAGCAAAGGGAGAATGGCCTGTTTGTGAGGAATCGTCACATTAAACCCCCGCACCCCAATGGCCGCCAGCCCTGCCACCGCCGCCGCCAAGTGTTCTGGAGCCACCGGAAACGGCACATAGCAATAGTTTTCCCCCATAGCTGCCAAAGCAGCATTGTGCATGGCTGGGGATAAGCTGTGGGCCACCGGATCCCCAACCAGACCAAGCAATTGGGTGCTTCCCGAAATCCGACCGTCCACCGGCTCAGCCAACTCCTCAAGGGATCCCTTAAGCCACTCAAGATTTAAAGACGATTTAAAAACTACTAAGACTCCGACTCAACCCGCTGCAGAGTCTGCCGGTAGCGATGGCGCCAGCCGGCCAACGATTCTTCCGAAATGTGGTCGATCAAGGTGCTCATCTCCGCCAGGATCTGATAAACGCGGTCAAAGCTTTTTCGGGTTCGCTCTTCCTGCTCCGGTTGATGGATCTGCACCATGTATAAGCTCATCTTGATGGTTTGCAGGCGGTTTTTGCCCAAATCTTCCAGCATTTCCCGAATCTGTCGGATTGCCTCCTGCCTTACCCATCTTTGTCGCCGTCGCAACAGCCAAAAGAGGATCCCGTGGACGACCCCTACCAAAGTGGCGCTGACCGCCGTTGCCATCTCCACCGTTCGCGTCAGCGGGACCGAGTCCTTAAAAGCGCTGCGGCTGGCCACAAAACCACTTAGCAGAATCACCCCTATTCCTACCGCCGTCAAGATGAGCTCAATGTTGTTTAGGAACCATCTTCCTGCCGGTCTCCAGATCCCAGATCCGGCCACTTGACCCTGAAGAATGCCCATCATAGCCTTTTGCACCTCCCTTCCGTCTCTCCCGTTCGCTCAGCCCATCACTACCTGCTCAGCCGCCCCAAGGCCAGGCGCGGTCTTCTACGGCTCAGTTGACGCTTCAGACAAAGCTGCCGGAGTTTTCGCCGCCGCAAGCGCAAGGGTCTATGGGCCAGGGATCCCGCTGTGGACAGTTCCGGTGCAGGAGCCTGCATCTTTCGACTCAGCTCTTGATGGTGTTGGCGGAGATCCTCAATCTGCCTGAGGCGAGTCTCCAGCTCTCGGCGCAGTTCGGCGTTTTCTTTTTCCAGACGCTGCAGGCGTTTCAGCAGCTCTGAGGACTCCGTTCCGCTGACGCGGTCGGAAACTGGGATGGGATGGGGAGCAGTCACCACCGAGCTGTGCACATTCCTGCTATCTCGCATAGCCTGGGCAGCCCGACGCAACAGAGCCACCCCCTTGGGATCATCGCTGTCCATGAGGCTGGCCGCTCCAAACTGGAGCTGCACCGGCAGCGCCCGCCCATTCACCACAAAGGGATCCTGAATCATCCGCTGACAGCAGCGTTCGGCAGCCATTTGCGCAGCAGCCAAGGTGCTCCCCGGCAGCAGAATGATAAACTGCCCCTCGTCGTAGCAAAACAGGTCGTCTCCATCGCGCAGGTTATTGGCCAGGCGCTCTCTAAACAGCTTGAGAAGAGCACCCCGACCGTCGGCTTCCAGCTCTTGTGCCAGAGAACCGAGGTTGGCCAAGCGCAGCACAAACAAGCTGAGGGGTTCCGATTGGGCACGGGCCTGGGCCACCCGCAGCGGCAAACGAGCCACCAAATCCTGACGGTTACCCACCTCCAAACCAATCGACTTGGGGGGAGAGGGAGGAGATTTTTGCCCAGTTTTGAGCAGATATTGCTGGCGGCGACTTTCTACAATGCGCAGCCCTGCCCGCACCCGCGTCAGCAGCTCTGCAGCCTGAAAGGGTTTGGAAAGAAACTCATCGGCGCCTGCCTCCAAAGCCCGCTCCATGCTATCGTTGCCCTCGCGGGCAGTCATAATGATGTAGTACACCCAAGCATATTCCGGCAGTTGCCGCAGTTGACGGCACAGGTCTAGGCCGTTCAGGGAGGGCATGACCCAATCGGCAATGATCAGATCTGGGGGTTGGCGGCGAATTTGCTCCAGCGCGGAGAGGCCATCCAAAGCATAAGAAATACTGCAGCCCTGCTTGCCCAAAAAGTTGGACAGCATCTCTGCCACCATGTAGCTATCATCCACAATCAGTACACGGGCTTGCAGACTGCCGTCTTGACTTCTGCCAGAGACGAGTTTCGCCTTCTCAGGCGCAGGAGCTGCACTAGCGCTCTCCGGTCTGGGATCCATAGACAAACTGAGGCAGGATGGCGAGAAAATCCGGGAAAGCAAACTACCCGCAACTTTCCATCGTTATTCTAATGCGGTAGCAAACAGCAGCCGCTTCAACTTTGCCGAGTTGGTTAAATTATAGTCATTTAAATAAACAGGAATGAAACATTTCTGTTGCATCGCTTCCCAACTCCCCTCTCCCAGAGGGAGAGGGGTTGGGGGTGAGGGCTGACTCCTTCTGGGGGAGGGGTTGGGGGTGAGGGTGGTTTCCAGAAGCAGCACGGAGCGCTTGGGCAGCACGGAGCGCTTGGGCAGCAGTGCGGAACGCCTGGGGAGTGTCTCAATCTAGTTTGGAATGACCATAACCAAGTAATTGGATTATTGACGGATCATTGCGGAGCCGGTGTCTGTTGCTGTCCAAGGCTTGCCCTGAGTAGGAATCTTTTGGCGGGAGAGCTGAAATCCATGCGGTGAACATTTGTGAATCATTCCAGGCAACAGAGCAGAGGCTCAGTAACGGAGCTCGAGGGTGACTTGGGCGCGCACGGTTTGCTGTCCCCCCTCCACCGGTGTGGATGCCGTTTCTAGACGGGCATAGTCGGCGCGGGCAAAGGGGATCGGCGGCGGGATCATGTAGCCATCGCTCTGAATCTGGATGCGCTCGACGGAACGGATGCTCAGGTTCAAGGCCCCCAGCACATCCTGGGCTTGACGTTGGGCATCTTGCACGGCTTGGGTTAGGGCGCGGCTGCGCGCCTCCAACAGGGTGGCTTCATCGGCCCGGAAACTGACCGATTCCACCTGGGTGGCTCCGGCGGCCACAGCTTCGTCCAGCACTTGCCCAGCTCTGGCCACAGGCACCTCGAATTGCAGACTGTTTTGCCCCTGTACACCCGTTAGGCGAGGTTGGCCATCCCGATAGTCGTATTGCGGGTAGAGGGAAATGCCGGTGGTTTGTAGAGCGCCTACTTGCAGCTCCTTGAGGCGATTGACCAGCCGCTCTGAGCGTTCTGCCACCTGTTGTTGTACCGATTGCGCCGTCTCCCCTTGAATGACTACCCCTAAGCGAATGAGGGCAATGGAGTTCTCCACCGAGACCGATCCCTGCCCTGTAACCGTCAACATTCGGGATCCCTCACCAGGACTGGCCATCGCTCCACCTCCGGCGATTATGTTCCAACCCAACAGTGCCACCGCCAGTACCAGGCCCAGCCACGCTACCCCCTTCAGCCCTTTCCAACCCCTGATCCCGTTCATTGCTTTCCCCTTCTGTGGTTCAATCCCAGCCTACTCCCACCGCTCCTCAGCCTGATCCGACAAAAGCCCCAGCCACCAGTTCCCTAACCTCACCCAGCCGGTGCGTTCTTGCCCCCACGGATCCCGTATCCGCACACGGAATACCCGTTGATACTTGGAAGTGCTCCCGGAAAAAGGCCCCAGCCGCCAGTACCGTGCCTCCTGGCTCAACAGGGAGTAGCCCTGCTTTGCCGCCCACCGCTGCAGCAATTCTTGGCTGCGTCTTTGTTCCCAGACGAAAATCCCAACGAAAAGGGCAGCAGCAACCGCCGCCCCTACTAGGGCCAATGCCAGCTCAGACATCAGACATGGGGATAGACTCTACTGCCCATCCTACAAAGGTTGCTCCAATGCTGGGATCCCCGGCGGTCAAAGTTCACCTTCGTCGCCTCACCCGCCCTCAGACCTTGGACAAAGAGATCCCTGCTTCAACCCATCAGGCCGTATGATCGAGGCAGGGTGGTCAAAACTCAATCGGTTCTCAAGTCGTTAAGGTCTCTTTAAGAATGGCCGAAAGAATGGCCGAATCGAAACTGCGACAACTGCTGCACGATCTGGATGTTGAGCTGCAAAAAACCCCTGGCTTGGATGAAAAGCAGCGACAGCAAATTGCCGCCATTCGCCAGGAAGTGGAGGCGGTGCTGGCCGATCTGGGATCCCGAACCGAGAGCAAACAGAGCCAAGGGCATAGAGATCGCATTGGAGAGGCGCTGGGCCTGTTCGAGACCTCGCATCCCAACCTCACCCTGATCCTGGAGCAGGTGATCGACACACTGGCAGGGATGGGTTTGTAGGTTCAGGGTCCGTAAAAGGGCTCACCAGAAAGCTCCCTTGCTTGCTAGCCTTGGTAATGCGTTGAAAGCTCCTTATGCTCTATGACCAGCACTCTCCACTCCACCTCGTTTAACACCACCCGCTCCAAGCAGATTTTTGCCCGGGCACAAAGCCTCATGCCGGGGGGAGTGAGTTCTCCGGTACGGGCCTTCAAGTCGGTGGGCGGGGATCCCGTCGTGTTCGACCGCGTCTCAGGGGCCTACGCCTGGGATGTGGACGACAACCAATACATCGACTACATCGGCAGTTGGGGGCCTGCCATTGTCGGCCATGCCCACCCCGAGGTCATTGAGGCTCTGCGCCGAGCTTTGGAGAAAGGCACCAGCTTCGGCGCCCCATGCGTTCTGGAAAATGAACTGGCGGAGCGGGTCATTGAGGCGGTGCCCAGTGTGGAGATGGTGCGCTTTGTCAATTCCGGCACTGAAGCTTGCATGGCGGTGCTGCGCTTGATGCGGGCCTATACCGGTCGGGAAAAGGTGATCAAGTTTGAGGGCTGCTACCACGGCCATGCGGACATGTTTTTGGTGAAAGCCGGTTCGGGGGTGGCCACGCTGGGCTTGCCAGACTCGCCGGGGGTGCCCAAGGCAGCTACCAGCGCTACGCTGACGGCTCCCTACAACGACCTGGAGGCAGTCAAGGCCCTGTTTGAACAGCACCCCGACTCCATTGCCGGAGTCATCCTAGAGCCGGTGGTGGGCAATGCCGGCTTTATTCCCCCCCAGCCGGGCTTCTTGGAAGGCTTGCGAGATCTCACCCAAAAGTACGGGGCCCTGCTGGTATTTGACGAGGTGATGACCGGCTTTCGCATCAGCTATGGCGGTGTACAGGCCAAGTTTGGGGTCATCCCCGATTTAACGACCCTGGGCAAGGTCATCGGCGGCGGCCTGCCGGTGGGGGCCTACGGCGGTCGGCGAGAAATTATGGAAATGGTGGCTCCAGCGGGGCCGATGTATCAGGCAGGGACTCTTTCCGGCAACCCCCTGGCCATGACAGCAGGGATCCAGACGCTGGATATTTTGCGTCGTCCGGGCACCTACGAGTACCTGGAGCGGATTACCGAGAAGTTGGCAACAGGGCTATTGCAGATCGCACGGGAAACGGGGCATGAGATGTGCGGGGGCTATCTGCCCGGCATGTTTGGCTTCTTTTTTACTGCCGGCCCAGTGCGCAACTACGAAGAGGCCAAGACTTCCGATCTGCAGAAATTTGCCCGCTTCCATCGCGGCATGTTGGAGCGGGGAGTCTATCTGGCGCCCTCGCAATTTGAGGCCGGCTTCACCTCCCTGGCCCACACAGAGGCCGATGTGGAGAAAACCCTAGCCGCCGCGCGAGAGGTGTTGAGCACCCTCTGAGTTGACAATTACCCCCTCGCGAGCCGGGATCCCTGCTATGGCCGAGCACATCCACCGCAACTGGAGCATGACTCTAGTCAATAATAAGCTCAACTATACTGAAAATAATGTATAATATGTTCAGTACGGATTACTACCAGTTGATCTTTCTGTTTACTTTCGAGTCTGCCAACATGGTAGCCAAAGCAAAGCAGAAAATTGGTAGTAAGACGACACGGAAACTGCGCTTTGGGTATTCTACTCAAAGCTTTGCGGGATACCGCCATTCTGGTTGGAAACAAACAGAATGCTATCGCTGCATAGTTGAACAGTGATGTTCAGCAGTGTTCAGCGTAAATGTATCAGCATCACCACCCAAGCTACAGAGAAGGGGTTTATCTTTCGCTGCCGACTGCTCCAGCAAGATGGCTCTTGCGAGTCGGAGATTGGCACCAAAGCCTACGGCTACTTTCAAAACGAGGCCGAAGCTATTCTGGCGGGCATGGTCTGGATCGACCGGCAGCAACTGCCAGATCACCTGGACGGTCTACTGTTTGACAACGAAGAGCCGGAAGGTTAGACAGGGGCTTCTTCCCGCACCAACCGTTCCCAACCCAAGCCTTTGAGGGCAGCATTGCGCCGCAGCGGTCGGGTCACCAGCTCCAGCAGAGCCTGGGTGTTGCCGAAGCCGTGGATCTGGGCGAAGGTGAACTCCACCGACCACTTGGTGGTTATCCCCCGTGCCTCTAGGGGGTTGGCGTGGGCCATACCTGTGATCACCAGATCCGGCTGCAGGACCTTGATGCGCTGGATTTGGTTGTAGTTATCCGGCTTTTCTACGATGGTGGGCTTGGGCACTCCCATCTCTTCGCAGGTGCGCTCCAAGAGGGCCAGCTCAGCCGCTTGGTAGCGTTTGTCCATGTAAGGGATCCCAATTTCCTGCACCGTCATGCCACAGCGCACCAGGAAACGGGCCAGCGAGATCTCCAGCAGGTTATCGCCCATGAAGAAAACGCTCTTGCCCCGCAGCAGCTCCAGATAATCCCGAACTTGGGGATGGCTCCACACTTCCGCTTCCCGCTCTGCCAAGCCTTGAGTTGGGATCCCCAGCTCGCGGGCAATGGCTTCTATCCAGGCGCGGGTGCCATCCGGCCCGATGGGAAAAGGAGCGGTGATGAGCTTAGCCTTTTTGCGGCGTACCAGCGTGGTGGCCGTGCGGCTGAGGAAAGGATTCACCCCCACCACATAGGTGCCCGGCTCGATGGCCGGCAGCTCTCCATAGCGTTTGGCCGGCAACCAGCCGGAGACGCGGATCCCGTGTTTCTTCAGCTCCAGGGTGAGTTGGGTCACCACCGGATCGGGCACCGAGCCGAAGATCACCAAGGGGGGATGCTTGTGGAAGCCTTCCTCCTCTTTCTTTTTTCCGGAGCGGAGCCCGTAAAAAAGCGCCTGGAGACCCCCGCGGGTTTCCTGCTCCTCTGCCCGCACCTGCTCTGGGCAGCGTTGAGCCATCGAGGCCAAAACCGTGTCTTCCCCTTGGGTAAAAGCGTAGTCGAGGCCATTGGCCCGTGCCACCACAATCGGGATCCCGATCTCCCCTTCCAGCTTCTGGGCTAGGCCCTCCAGATCCATTTTGATGATCTCGGTGGTGCAGGTGCCGATCCAAACAATCACGCTGGGATTGCGATCTCGTTGAATTTGCAGGCACAGCCGCTTCAGCTCCTCGTAGTCATTCAGCTTGGCGCTGATATCCCCCTCTTCCAGCTCGGCCATGGCATAGCGGGGCTCGGCAAAGATCATCACCCCCATGGCGTTTTGCAGAAAGTAGCCACAGGTTTTGGTGCCGATGACCAAAAAGAAGCTGTCTTCAATTTTTTGATAAAGCCAAGCTACACAACTAATCGGGCAAAAGGTATGGTAGTTGCCGGTTTCGCACTGAAAGTTAAGGGCATTGGCACTATCCAAAGCAGCATTCATGCTCGTCTCCTAAAAACATAAAAGAAGGGAACGTTGCCAACTAGAGGGCTACCAACTGGGGCACACCCACCAATTTTTCGCTGAGATCCCAAAGCAATTTGGCCTTGGCATCGTCCGCCGCCTCGTCAGAGACTTCTTGGTTAAAGGGCTTGGCATTCTTGCGTTGCCGGTTGCCCCAGCTCCAGTAGAACCCCGACCGACGAAACTCGGGATCGGCCACCACTTGGGCCACCCGCTCTCCGGCCAATTCCTGAGAAACAAATCCGCCCGTGATGTTTTTTTGAAACCAGGGGAAAAGTTTTTGAAACAGGGGATAGTGATGGCGGAACAGAGCCGTGGTGGCTACACACCCCGGATAGAGGGAGAGGAAGGTGATGCCAGTGCTCTCATGGAAGCGACGGTGTAGCTCGCGCATGGTGAGGATATTGCAGACTTTGCTGTCTTTGTAGGCTTTCACCGGATCGAATTTGCCGCCATCGGCCATGCTGATGGGATCCTTGAAGCCCTGGGCAAACCCCCGCAGATCCCCCAGGTGGGGTTGGGGTGGGATCTTACCCCCCAGCTCTTTGGGATTGTGGGTAACCGTGCCCAAGATCACCAGCCGCCGATCTGGATAGGTGGAGCGTTTCAGATCCTCCAACATCAAATGGCAGAGCAAGAAATGCCCCAGATGGTTGGTGGCCATGGTCAGCTCATATTCTTCCGGGCTGCGCAGGGGCTGCTTGAGCAGGGGCATGTAGATGGCGGCATTGCAGACCAAGGCGTCCAAGGAACGGCCCCAGTTGCGGAACTGCTCGACAAACCGCCGCACGCTGGCCAAGCTGGCCAGATCGATCTGCATCAGGGTATAGCTGCCCTGGGGGATCCCCACTTGTTGGGCCACCCGGTAGGCTTTGTCCAGATCCCGACAGGCCATCACCACGTGCCAGCCGCGCTTGGCCAAGGCCAAAGCTGAGTATAGGCCAACACCCGAGGAAGCTCCGGTAATCACGACGGTGGGTTGCTCTTGTCCTTGCATATCCAACTCCTGTGCCATTTCCTTCCCAAAGCGGGATCCCCAGGGATCCCTGCAGGATCCATCTTGGAGTGGAAAGCGGATCGGACAACAAATTGATAAGGTTTGCGACGGTTTTCCGAAACAGTGGCTTCATCTTTGGACACACTGCCCAAGCCGGCAGGGGATCCCTTACACCAAGGCCAGTTGGCGGGCTGGAGTGTTGTAAAAGTCGGAGAGCAAAGCAAACAGCTCCCGATCTTCGGCAGGTTGGGGCACGATCCCTTCCGGACGGGCCAGCAGCTCATCGGCGATGTTCAGGTAGTACTGGCAGACAGGCTCCAGGCTGGGATCGGTTTCCGCCATCTCGAAGAGGGTTTTGCCCTTGACCCGCGAGACGCGAATATCTTCAATGAGGGGAAGCACCTCGATAACCGGCATGGGAACTGCCGAGACGTATTTGTCAATCAGATCCCGCTTACTGGTGCGATTGCCGATCAGCCCGGCCAACCGCAGCTTGCGGGTTTTGGCCTTTTCTCGCACCGAGGCAGCAATCCGATTGGCGGCAAACAGGGCATCAAAGCCGTTGTCGGTTACGATCAGGCAGTAGTCGGCGTAGTTGAGGGGAGCCGCAAAACCGCCGCACACCACATCCCCCAGCACATCGAAGAGGATGACATCGTACTCATCGAAGGCGTTCAGCTCCTTCAGGAGTTTGACGGTTTCCCCCACCACATAGCCGCCACAGCCGGCCCCTGCCGGGGGCCCACCCGCTTCCACGCAGTCCACGCCGCCGTAGCCGCGGTAGATCACATCTTCTGGGTAGATGTCTTCGTGGTGATAGCCCTTGGCTTCCAGAGTGTCGATGATGGTGGGGATGAGAAAGCCGGTCAGGGTGAAGGTGCTATCGTGCTTGGGATCACAGCCAATCTGCAAGACCTTTTTGCCCCGCCTGGCCAAGGCCACCGAGATGTTGCAACTGGTGGTGGATTTGCCGATCCCACCTTTTCCGTAAACTGCCAACTTCACAGCGCGTTCCTCCATGGGGCGGACAAAGGACATTATCGGCAGCCAACCCGCCCCCTGAGAACTGTTGCGAAGGATAAAGGTGGATCCCTCAAAAAGCTAGAAGTTCCCAGATCTTGCAAATGGTCCTAAGAAAGTTCCCAGGGCTTCTCAAGTCGATTTTTGATGTTTTTCCCGATTTTAGTTTTAGATATACTTTCATCAGTGATCAAAAGAAAACAATTCCAGATGACAATTCACCCAAATCGGGAAGGATTCAGCTATGCCATGGCGCTGATCCCGTCCTCTTGGCTTGGCGCTGAGGCAGGTCTGGGCTGAGAAAGAATCAAGAATGATCTCAATTCTGGGGGGAAGGTGGGGGGAACCCTTCGCTCTCAGGGATCGAAGGCAAAAGTAACTCGCACCGCTCCTGCAGAATCCACCTCGATCCTGCGCAGGAATTCCCGCAGGTAGGCACGCCGTTCGGTCTCGCTGAGGTCTTGCCAGAAGGGCGGGATGGAGAGGGTTTGGATGGTCTGGGTGAGGTTGGCGGGGGGGAGTTGCTCCAGCTTTTGGGCCAAGCGGGCCGTCTCTGCTCGCAACTGGTAGCGACGCTGGGCCAGGGAGGCCTCGTCCATTAGTCCAGATTGCTGCAGCTCTTCCAATTGCCGCAGCCGCTCGGCGTTGGCCTGGATTTGGGCTTGCAGCTCTTGGCGGACTTGGGTGAGGGCTTGTCGATCCAGCGTCTGGGCGCGTTGGGGCAGTTGTTCGCACACCTGCCGGATCACCTCCTGCAGGACTTCGGTGTAGGGGAGGCTGTAGCGACAGGTTTGGCAGCGCAGATAGAGGTAGGGGGATCCGTTCTTTTTCCCCTTGCGAGGGGTGGTTTGCACAATGCGCAGAAGGCTGCCACAAGCGCAGCAATGAACCAGGCCGGCCAAAGCGCGGGGAGCACTGGCGCTGCGGCGAGGGATCCCTTGGTTGCGTTTGAGCCAGCGATCGATCTGGGCGGCTTCCGTGCGGCTGAGAAGGGCCGGGTGAGTGTCCCGCAGGGTGGTGCCGTCGGCATAGGCCAGATCCCCGCGGTATACCGGGTTGAGCAGCCAGTTGCGTCCGGTGGCCACAGAAATCCGCTTGTGGTGTTTTTCCTCCAAGAAGCGCACCGCCTGCCGCAGGGATCCGTAGAGGAGAAAGTGCTGGAAAAAATCCTGAACGATGCTGGCCTGCCGGCGATCCAGCACGTAGCGTTCCCCTTCGCGGCGGTAGCCAAAGGGGGCAGGGCCAGGGGGGGGTTTGCCCGCCAGGCGGTTTTGGGCTTGGCTGCAGCAGAGGCGGCGGCTTTGCAACTGATGGGGGATCTCGGCCAGCAGCGGGATCCAATCGGCAGCCTTGGTGGGGGTTTGCAGGCCGGATTCGGTGACCAAGCTGAGGCGGATCCCAGAGTGTTGGAGTTGCAGCAGCCGCTCGTGGATTTCATCCGCCCGATCCCCCAGATCCGCCAGGCGCAAGAGCAGCACTTCCTGCACCCAGCCGGCTGTGATGCGTCGGAACAGCTCCTCCAAATGAGTTCGGGATCCCCAATCGTGCAGGATGGGATCGGCCCCTCGCAACTTGAGCCAGGCCAACTCCTGTTCCGGCAAAGGAGCATGGGAAGGCGTGTAGAGGTAGCCGCAAACGCTCATGGACAAGCCATTCAACTATTGTCACCGCCGCTGCGCCAGAACGGAATCAAGCACCTGGCGAATGTTGCCCTGGGCCTGTTGCAAGTGCTGACGGGCCTCTTGAGCAGAGCACCCCAGCAAGGCCACAAGGATCGCGGTTTTCACCTCTCCATCACAAGCCTGCAGCAATTGGGCAGCCGCGGCGGGATCCAGATCGCAGGCCAAAGCCACTATTCGCTCCGCCCGCTGCTTGAGCTTGGCATTGCTGGCCTGGAGATCCACCATCAGGTTGCCATAAGTCTTGCCCAAGCGGATCATCACTCCAGTGGAGATCGTGTTCAACACCAGCTTTTGGGCTGTGCCGGCTTTCATGCGGGTGGATCCGAGGATCACCTCCGGCCCCACCAAAGGGGCAATGGCAATGTCCACCTGCTCGGTTAGAGGAGAAGGGTGATTGCAGGCCAGGCCAATCGTGAGCGCCCCAATACTTGTGGCGGCTTGGATCCCACCCAGCACATAGGGGGTACGACCGCTGGCAGCAATTCCCACCACACTATCTTGAGCTTGGAGGTGGAGACTCTCCAGAGCGCGGGCAGCCGCTTCCGCGTCATCCTCTGCGCCTTCTACCGCCTGGGTCAGGGCCCTTTCCCCCCCGGCAATCAAAGCCACCACCTGGGTGGGGGAAGTGCCAAAAGTGGGCGGGCACTCAGCCGCATCCAGTACCCCCAGGCGACCTGAGGTTCCTGCCCCGATATAGATCAGCCGCCCGCCGCGACTCATCCGCTCGGCAATGGCATCGATGGCTTGGGCAATCGGCTCTGCTTGAGCAGCCACCGCTTCCGGCACCCGCCGATCCTCAGCGTTGATCCGTTTCACCAGTTCCAAGGTGCTGAGACGGTCGATCTCGGCTGTAGCCGGGTTGGGGCTTTCGGTCAGGGATCCGGGATCCCAAGCCAATTGTGGAGAAACCATGGCAGCGCTTGTCCAGGCAAGAGGGATCCGCCTTCAGGGATCCTACACTTTGTCTTCTCGGATTCTATCGGTGGCAGGGGGCTCTCCTGAGGGAGCAGTGGAGGGAAAAACTGCGCCAACAGCACCACAACAAGGGCAAGGAGCACCAAGCCGGCCCCCTTCGCCAACGTCCATTCAACCAAAACCTCTGCCAGCGGAAACGCAGCGCGGCCATTCTCCAAAGATGCCCCCATCACAAGCGGCGACCAGCCCAAATACGCCTCAGTCGGCAGCCCAACCGGTGAATTGACGAAGGCGAGCGCCGCCCAGTGGCGGTACTCTAGAAGGTGTTCTAAGGACTCCGTCCCGCTACTGCGATGAGTAAGTCCGTGCAAGCGATGGCAAGGACTCCGTCCCGCTACCGCGACCAGCCTGCCCTGCGCATCTTGATCGTGCGCCATGGTGAGAGCACCTTCAACCTGGAAAATCGCATTCAAGGCCGCTCCGATCTCTCCCGGCTCACCCCCACTGGAGAAGGGCAGGCGCAGCGTGTAGCCGAGGCCCTGGCCGGGATCCCGTTGGATTGCGCCTATTGCAGCCCCCTGTCTCGCGCCCTCGAGACAGCTCGCATCCTTTTGAAAGACCGAGAAGGGATCCCTCTGCACATCACCGATCAACTGCGGGAGATCGACCTGACAGCCTGGGAAGGGCTGACCTTTGCTGAGGTGCAGGAGAAATACCCCGAAGATTACCACCTGTGGCGGCACCATCCCGACACCCTGGA
Source organism: Thermostichus sp. MS-CIW-38 (assembly GCF_054058415.1). Classification (NCBI taxonomy): domain Bacteria; kingdom Bacillati; phylum Cyanobacteriota; class Cyanophyceae; order Thermostichales; family Thermostichaceae; genus Thermostichus; species Thermostichus sp. MS-CIW-38. Next base: position 183,736 of record NZ_JBSSAH010000001.1, read on the forward strand.
GCTAGAGGGCCGCTTTCCGGTGCGGGATCTCTGGCAGCAGGCGCAGGGGTTTTGGGAAATGCTGGCTTTCCATCTGCAATCGGCTTCGGGCCCCTGGAACCATGGAGCGGATCCCTCCCAGAGACAGACCCTCAATATCCTCATCGTGGGCCACAGCGGCATCAATCGGGCCCTGGTCAGCACCGCCATCGGCCTGGGGCCACACCACTATCACCGCCTCGGGCAGGATAACTGCGCCATCAGCGTTCTCAATTTTCCCGAGGGCCTGCAGGGGCCGCCACAACTGGAATCTCTGAACATCACCGCTCACCTCGGCCAAGCCCTGCCCAAGCGCAAGCAGGGGATGCGCATCTTGCTGGTGCGGCATGGGGAAACCCAATGGAACCGAGAGCGCCGTTTTCAAGGGCAGCGGGATATCCCCCTCAATGCCACCGGGGAGGAACAGGCAGCCAAGGTGGCAGAATTTTTGGCCACTCAACCTCTGCAACTGGCCTTCTCCAGCCCCCTGAAGCGCCCTTGGGCCACAGCCGATGCCATCTGCAGCAACCACAGCAACCTCATTTTGCGCCCAATGCCCGACTTGCAAGAGATCTGCCACGGCGACTGGGAGGGCAAGCTGCAAAGCGAAGTCGAAGCCGAATACCCCGGCGAGCTGGAGCGCTGGCAACGGGATCCCGCCAGTGTGCAGATGCCCAATGGGGAAAACCTTCACCAGGTGTGGGAGCGCACTCGCTCCGCTTGGCAGGAGCTTTTGGCCATCACCGCAGCCCAGTTTCCTCAGGGCACGGCGGTTGTTGTTGCCCACGATGCCATCAACAAGGCGATCATCTGTCAGTTGTTCGACCTTTCCCCCCAAGCCTTTTGGATCTTCAAGCAGGGGAATGGCGCCATTACGGTGATCGACTATCCAGAAGGCAAGGAGGGTGCCCCGGTTTTGAAGGTGTTGAACCTCACCACCCATCTGTCCGGCCAGATCTTGGACTGCACCACCGCTGGAGCTTTGTAAAGATGGGCTCATCCCCTCTCCGCGAGCTAACAGGACGACTAACAGGACAAAATGTGCATCTCCAGGGAGTGCGCCTGTTGGATCCTTGGCGTCAGCGGGATGAAGTAACCGATGTGTGGTTGCAGGAGGGTCGTCTGCGGGCCACCGAGCCGGCAGGGATCCCTGCCGACATCCCCACCATCAATGGCTCAGGCTGGGTAGTGGGGCCGGGTTTGCTGGATCTGTATGCCCACAGCGGCGAGATGGTTGGCAGCGGTCGCGTAAGCGGTGCGGAGCACTTTCTGGCCCACAGTCGGGAAACCCTGACCTCTTTGGCTGCAGCGGCTTTGGCGGGAGGCTTTACCCAGGTGGGGCTTCTGCCCACCCCCCTTCCCGGAAGCGGCTTTTTTCCGGTGCTGGATCGCCCGGAGCACTTGAACCGCTACCCCCGCCAATTGGGGGATCCCCGCTGGCTGCCCTGGGCTGCCCTGAGCGTGGGTGGCCAGGGAGAAACCCCAACCCCCTGGGGAGAACTGGCGCAAGCGGGAGCAGTTGGTTTTGCAGAGGTTCAGCCGCTGCGCTCCCTGGCTCTGCTGCGGCGGGCTCTGGAGTATTTGCGGCTGGAGAATAAACCCCTGCTGCTCTGGGCCTGGGATCCCACCTTGGCCGGGCAAGGTAGCCTCTACGAAGGGATCTGGGCGCTGCGCCTAGGGCTGAAAGGGATCCCTGCCAGTGCCGAAACTGCCGCTCTGGCCCGTCTCTTGGAGGTGATCAGGAGCGTTCCTTCCCCTCCGCCTGTGCATATTATGCGCCTGAGCCAAGCCCGCAGCCTGGAGCTGATCCAACAGGCCCAAGCCGAAGGACTGCCGGTTACCGCCAGCGCCACTTGGATGCACCTGATCTTGTCCGAAGAGGCCGTCCTTGAGCATCGCTACGATCCCCACCTTCGTCTCCTGCCCCCTCTTCCCAGCGCTGGCGACCGAGAGGCTCTGATCGCCGGGATCCGTTCCGGCAACTTGGGGATCGCTACGGATCACCACCCCTACACCTACGAAGAGAAAACCCTGCCCTTTGCCGATGCCCCGCCGGGGGCGATGGGCCTGGAGCTGGCTCTGCCGCTGCTGTGGCACCATTTGGTGGCAACGGGATCCCTGACGGCGCTGCAACTGTGGTCTGCCCTCAGCCTGTACCCGGCCCGCTGCCTAAACCTAGATCCGCCCACCCTCACCCCCCACAGCGACTGGGTGCTGTTTGATCCCACCCACCCTTGGACGGTTTCTGTTGCCACTCTCCACTCCCGATCGCCAGCGACTCCCTGGCTGGAGAAAACCCTGTGCGGCAAGGTGTTGCACACCCATGTCGAGGGGATCCCATCCCGCAGCTCTGCCCCTTGATCCCGAAGAAGGCCGACAAGACCTGTCCGGAGAAAGAGCCAATTCAAAGAGGGGGATCCCTTCCCGCCAGCAGGACGAGTCCTTAATTCAAAACTAGGTTGTGTTGATCTTTCATTTGAGCCAAAAGAGAGCACTGACGAGATAGAGAAAACTCAAGAAGTTCCTGGCCAATTTGTCAAAACGAGAAAATAGATGCCGGTACTGCTTTAACTTATGAAAAAAGCATTCGATTAAATGCCTCTCTTGATACAGATGCTTGTCATAATGCCGCTGCGTCTTTCTATTCCTTTTAGGCGGAATAACCGCTTGAGCTTCCCCTATCTTCTCAATCAACTTATCCG